>JBDIBE010000001.1:0-35424 GCA_039812785.1 Thermoanaerobaculia bacterium
GTCGTCGCCTACCTGTTCGGGCCGCTCTTCGACCAGGTGCTGACGCCGCGCCAGGGCGCGGCCGTGAAGCAGGAGCTGGCGGCCGACCCCGCCGCGCGCGGCCTCGGCCGGGCGCTCGGCGCCGGCGAAGAGGCCCGGAAGACGCCTGTGATCCGCTCCCTGGACCGGGGACTCTCGCGCCTCCAGGACGCGGCCGGCGTGACGGACGAGAACCGGGCGCTCGTCCTGCCGCTCATCCTCCTCGTCGCGTTCGTCCTCAAGAACGCCTGCGCCTTCGCCGCCGAGTACCGCTTCAACGCGGTCGGACTCGCCTTCGTGAGGGACGTCAGGCTCCTCGTCTACCAGAAGCTCCTCGGCCAGTCGGGCGACTTCCACGCGAAGAACCCGTCCGGCGACCTCGTCTCGCGTGTGACGGGGGACGTAGACCGGATCCAGAACCTCTTCGGGACCGACCTCGCGGACCTCGTCCAGTCGATCGCGACGATCCTCGGTCTCTCGGTCCTCATCGTGTCTCGCTCCCCGGAGCTGACGCTCGTCGCCCTCTTCGTCGCGCCCGCGATCGTCGTGCCGGTGGCCCTCATCGCGAACCGCCTCCGCCGCCTCTCGAAGGCGGGGCGGGAGAAGATGGGCGACCTGACGGGAGTCCTCTCCGAGACGCTCCGGGGCCACCGCGTCGTCCAGGCCTACGGCGCCGAGCGCTACGAGGCCGACCGCTTCGGCGAGGTGAACGACCGGACGTTCCGCCTCCTGAAGAAGGGGGCGCGCGTCATGGCCCTCTCCTCGCCGCTGATCGAGACGGCGGCCGTCGTCGCCTTCCTCGTCCTCCTCGCGTACGCGGGGAAGAGGATCGAGGCGGGGACGATGACCCTCGGGGCCTTCATCTCCTTCGGAGTCGGCCTCGCGATGATGTACCAGCCGCTGAAGAGGGTGACCCGGATCAACCTCGCCCTCCAGCACGCGCTCGCCTCGGCCCGGCGCCTCTTCGAGGTGCTCGACGCGCCGGTCCTCGTGGCCGACCGGCCGGGCGCCGCGGCGCTCCCGCCGTTCCGCGAGGAGGTCCGCTTCGAGCGCGTCACGTTCGCCTACCCGGGAGGCCCGGACGTCCTCTCCGAGGTCGACCTCGTCGTCCCGCGCGGCTCGGTGACCGCGCTCATCGGGCCGTCCGGCTCGGGGAAGACGACGCTCGCGAACCTCCTTCCGCGCTTCATGGACGTCGCCTCGGGCCGTGTCGCGATCGACGGGCTCGACGTGCGCGACGTGACGCTCGCCTCGCTCCGCGGCTCGATGGCGCTCGTGACCCAGGAGGTCGTCCTCTTCGACGACACGGTGCGCCGGAACGTCGCCTACGGCCTCGACGGCGTGCCCGGGGAGAGGCTCCGTGCGGCGCTCGAGGCCGCGAACGCCGCCGACTTCGTCGACGCGCTCCCGAAGGGCGTCGACACGCCGGTCGGCGAGGCGGGGGGCCGGCTCTCGGGCGGGCAGAGGCAGCGCCTCGCGATCGCGCGCGCGCTCCTGAAGGACCCGCCGATCCTGATCCTCGACGAGGCGACCTCCGCGCTCGACACCGAGAGCGAGCGGGCCGTGCAGGCCGCGCTCGAACGCCTCATGGCGGGCCGGACGACGCTCGTGATCGCCCACCGCCTCTCGACCGTCCGCCGCGCGGACCAGATCGTCGTCCTCGACCGGGGCCGGGTCGTCGAACGGGGGCGCCACGCCGAGCTGCTCGAGCTCGGCGGCGTCTACCGCCGCCTCTACGACCTCGCCGCCTTCGAGGAGGAGGAGACCCCGTGAAGTCGATGACCGGATTCGGCCGCGCCCAGGCGGCGCTGTCCGACGGCACCCAGATCTCGATCACCGTGAGGAGCGTGAACCACCGCTTCCTCGACCTCTCGCTCAAGATGCGCGACGACCTCGGCGCGCTCGAGGCGCCGCTCCGCAAGCTCGTGACGCAGTCCGTCGCGCGCGGGCACGTCGACCTCTCCGTCCGCGTGGCGCGGCCGGCGGGCGGTGCCGTCTCCCTCGACGGCGGGGCGGCGGGGCGCTACGCGGCCGAGTGGCGCCGCCTCGCCGCGGAGAACTCGCTTCCCGCCGAGCTGACCGCCCGAGACCTCCTCTCGCTCCCCGGCGTCGTCCGGGTCGGCGAGGACGAGGCGGGGGAGGCGCTCGGCGCGGCCGTCCTCGACGCGGCCGCCGCCGCGCTCTCGGACTTCGATGCCTCCCGGCGGCGCGAGGGCGAAGCGCTGAAGGGCGCACTCTCGGCGATCCTCGAACGGCTCGAGGCGGGCATCGCGAAGGTCGCGGAGGCGCGCGAGGGGCTCGCCGAGCGCCTCCTCGCGCAGCTCCGCGAGAGGGTCGCGAAGCTCGCCGCGGGGGTGCCCCTCGACGAGGCGCGTCTCGCGCAGGAGGTCGCGCTCCTCGCCGATCGCGCCGACATCACCGAGGAGATCGACCGCTTCCGCGCCCACCTCGTCGAGGCGCGCCGGCTCCTCGGCGGCGGGACCGCCTCGGGAAAGAGGCTCGACGTCCTCGCCCAGGAGCTCCACCGCGAGGCGAACACCTCGAGCCAGAAGGCGCGGGAGCTGCCCCTGACGCGCGTCCTCCTCGACCTCAAGTCGGACGTCGAGGCCCTCAAGGAACAGATCCAGAACGTGGAGTGACCGTGAGACCGTCCGGAGACCTCTTCATCGTCTCGTCCCCGTCCGGAGCCGGAAAGACGACGATCATCCGGCGCATCCTCGGCGATCCCGCCTTCGCCGGATCGATCCACTTCTCCGTCTCGCACACGACCCGCTCGCCGCGCCCGGGCGAGGTTCACGGTCGGGAGTACTTCTTCGTCACGACCGAGGAGTTCGAGTCGCTCGCCGCCCGCGACGGCTTCCTCGAGCACGCCGTCTACGACGGGAACCACTACGGAACGTCGCGCGGAGAGGTCGAGGCGAGGCTCGGCGCGGGCATGGACGTGATCCTCGACATCGACGTCCAGGGGGCCCGGCAGGTCCGCTCCCGCATGCCCGACGTGGTGAAGATCATGGTCTTCCCGCCTTCCCGCGAGCTCCTCGAGGAGCGCCTCAGGACGCGAGGCCACAACACGCCGGAGTCGATCTCCCGCCGGCTCGGGGCCGCGGCGCGCGAGATGGCGGAGTTCGGCGAGTACGACTATGCGATAATCAACGACGTCCTCGACGCGGCCGTCGACGAGTTGCGGTCCATCGTCGTGGCCCGCCGGTCGAGCCGCCGGAGGCGGCAGGAGCGGCTGGAGGCCATCCTGAGGACGTTTCCCGCCTGAGGGCGGGGCGAAGTCGCTACAACGGAACGAGTTACCGAACCAGGACGGAGCCAGCACGATGACCGAATCCCCCGAGACGACCCCGGCCTCGCCCCAGATCGAGTCGAAGTTCCGGCTCGTCCACATCGCCTCCCGCCGCGCGGAGCAGCTGATGATGGGCGCCCGGCCGAAAGTCGACACGAAGCACACGAAGTACTCCCGCATCGCCCTCGACGAGGTCGCTGGCGGGCACGTGAAGTGGCAGCTCGGCCAGAGGGCCGCAGAAGGCGAGGGCGAGATCGAGGCCACGTCGATCGACGCGATCGACCCGCTCCCGCTCATCACGCCCTAGGCCGGAGTGAGCGGAGGCGCCTCACCGGCCCCGCGCGTCCTCCTCGGCGTCAGCGGCGGGATCGCGGCCTACAAGGCCGCCGAGATCGTTCGCCTCCTCGTCGACAGGGGGGCGTCCGTGCGGGTCCTGATGACGCCCGCCGCCCAGCGGTTCATCACGCCGCTGACGCTCTCGGTGCTTTCGAAGTCGCCCGTCGTCGCCGATCTCTGGGACCCGGCGTCGGGCGCCGTCGACCACATCGAGCTCGCCCGGTGGGGAGAGGTCCTCGCCGTCGCCCCGGCGACGGCCGACGTCCTCGCGAAGATGGCCCGCGGCATCGGCGACGAGGCCCTCTCGACCTACGCGCTCGCCCACCGCCGCGCGATCGTCGTCGCGCCCGCGATGAACACGTGGATGTGGGCCCACCCGGCGACCCAGGAGAACGTCCGCATTCTGCGCGGCCGCGGCGCGGTCGTCGTCGATCCCGAGTCGGGCGACCTCGCGTGCGGCGACGTCGGTCCCGGCCGGATGGCTGCGCCCTCCCGGATCGTCGAGGCCGTCCTCGGCGCGGCGCGGGTCTCGCGGAGCCTCGCCGGCCGCAGGCTCGTCGTCACCGCGGGGCCCACCCGCGAGCCGATCGACCCCGTCCGTTTCCTGACGAACCGCAGCTCGGGCCGGATGGGCTACGCCCTCGCGCGCGAGGCGGAGAAGCGGGGCGCCGAGGTCGTCCTCGTGAGCGGCCCGGTCGCGATCGACCCGCCCCCGAACGTCCGCCTCGTGCGCGTCGACCGGACCGCCGAGATGCGCGACGCCGTGCTCGCCGAGCTGCCGTCCTCCGACGCGCTCGTCATGGCCGCCGCGCCGGCCGACTTCCAGGCAGAGGCCTTCACCCCGAGGAAGATCAAGCGCGCCGGCGGGATCCCCGAGATCCGCCTCGCTCTCGCGCCCGACATCCTCGCCGCCGTCCGCGACGTCCGGACCTCCCGCCAGGTCGTCGTCGCGTTCGCGGCGGAGACCGACGACCTCGCCGGGAACGCCCGGAAGAAGCTCCTCGACAAGGGGGCCGATCTCCTCGTCGCCAACGACGTCTCCCGCTCCGGCATCGGCTTCGACAGCGAGGAGAACGAGGTCCTCCTCCTCGCCGCCGGCGAGGCCGAGCCCGTCCCCGTGCCGAAGGCGGCCAAGACCGTCGTCGCGGCACGAATCCTCGAGCGCCTCGCGGCGCTCCTCGACGAACGATGCCCCCGCGCGCAAGACGGCCCCGCCCCGACGACCCGCTGAGCTCCGCGCTCGGCTACTTCCGGGACCTCGGCGTCCGGGAGCTGCTTCTGCCGGGCGCGCCCGTCTCGCGGACGGCGCAGGCCCCGGAGCCGGCGGCCTCGTGGACACCGTCTCGCGAGAAGGCCGCGGCCTCACCCGCGACGCCCGCCGTCGCGGCGGCCGCCCCGGGGATCGCGCCTGTCTTCGCGGACCTTCCGTCGATCCGCGCCGCCGTCGCCGCCTGCGAGCTGTGCGGCCTCTGCCGGACGCGGACGCAGACCGTCTTCTCCGACGGCAACGGCTCGAGCCGCCTCATGTTCGTCGGGGAGGCGCCGGGGGCCGACGAGGACGCCACGGGCGTGCCGTTCGTCGGACGCGCGGGCCAGCTCCTCACGAAGATGATCGAGGCCGGGATGGGGCTCTCGCGGCAGGACGTCTACATCGCGAACGTCCTGAAGTGCCGCCCGCCGGGCAACCGGAACCCCGAGCCGGCCGAGATCGCGGCGTGCCGCGACTACCTCGAGGCCCAGATCGATCTCGTCAGGCCGGCGGTCCTCGTGGCTCTCGGCAAGTTCGCGGCCCACTTCCTCCTCGAGACCGAGGAGCCGATCACGCGGCTCCGCGGGAAGTGGGGCACGCGGCGCGGGATCCCGGTGATGCCGACCTACCACCCGTCCTTCCTCCTCCGCCAGCCCGAGAGGAAGAAGGAGGCCTGGGAGGACCTCCAGCAGGTCCTCCGGAAGATGGGGCTCCCGGTCCCCGGGAAGAAGAAGGGGGAGGCGTGACGGCCCGCCGCCTCGCCGGCGCGGCGCTCCTGGCCGGCTTCGCCCTCTTCGCGGCGGCGCTCGTCGTCTTCGCGCGAGGAGCCGGGCGCGAGGAGGCGGCTCCCGAGCGCTCGCGCGCCGCCCGCCCCGACTCCGGAAGCGGCCGGACTCCCGCGGAGGAGGCCGCCGTCGCCGCGGTGGCCGCCCAGGGCCTGCGGCCCGCGACCGACGAGGACGCCGAGGAGTCCGAGGGGCGCGACGACCTGCGGACCCTCTACGGCGACTACCGCCCCTACTTCGTCCGCGGCGACCTCGACGGCGACGGCCGGATCGATTTCGCGCAGGCCTTCGTCCGGCGCGACGGCCCCGAGCCGCTCTTCGACGTCGCCGTCTTCTTCGGGACGCCGGCCGGCTTCTCGCCGCCCGTGTGGGTCGAGCGCGGAGTCCCCCTGTCGACGGGGGACCTGAGCATCGACCGGTCGGTCCTCGTCGTCACCGACGACGTGGAGCAGGACGCGTCCCGCCGATTCCGGTGGGACGCGGCGAGCGGGCGGTTCGTCGACGTGGACGCCGGCTCCGGGAACGACGAGGACTGGACGGAGCCCGACGGGGAGCTCCGGACGACGGCCTGAGGCCGTGGGCGCCGAAGAGCCCCGCCGCGTCGCCGTCCTCCTCCCGGGCGGCTTCCCGACGCTCGCGACCTACCGCGTCCCGCCCGAGATGCCCGCCCCCGCGCCCGGGGCGCGCGTCGCAGCCCCGTTCGGCAGCCGCCTCCTGACCGGGGTCGTCGCGCCGGGAGAGGCTCCTCCGCTCCCGGAAGGGACGACCGAGCGGGAGCTCCTCGCCGTCCTCGACGACGAGCCGTTCCTCTCCGAGGCCTTCGTCGACCTCCTCCTCCGCGCGGCGTCCTACTATTTTTCGCCGCCGGGGGAGCTCCTCCGGGCCGCCGTCCCGTCGCGGCTCCTCGAGACGGGGCAGGCGTCGTTCGTCCCGACGAGCCGCGCGGTCGGCGCCCGGCCTCCGTCCGGCCTCGCCGGCGAGGTCCTCGCCGCGCTCCTCGAGGAGGGGAGGGCCACGACGCTCGAGCTCGCGGCGCGCCTCGGCAGCCGCGGGCTCGGGAAGGCGCTCCGCGCGCTCCTCGACGAGGGGCTCGTCCGGGTTCCGTCGGAGGAGATGCGCGCCTCGCGGCCGCCGCTGACGAAGAGCTGGATCTCGCGCGGCGTTTCCGACGACCCGCGCCTCGCCCGGAGGCCGAAGCAGCGCGCGGCGCTCGCGTTCCTCGACGCGCTCCGGCGCCCCGCCTCCCCGGAGGAGCTCCGCTCCGCGGGCGTCTCGACGGCGACGCTCGCCGCGCTCGTGAAGGACGGCCTCGCCGCCGTCGTCGAGGAGGAGCGCCCCGCGAGCGCCGCGGCTCACGCGCTCCCGCCTCGCGCCTCCGCGCCGATCGTCCCGACGCGCGCGCAGGCCGGAGCGATCGAGGCCGTCGGCGCCGCCCTCGCGCGAGGCGGAGAGGCCCGCTTCCTCCTCGACGGCGTCACCGGGAGCGGCAAGACCGAGGTCTACCTCGCCTCTCTCGAGCGCGCCATCGCTCTCGGGCGGCAGGGGATCCTCCTCGTCCCCGAGATCGCGCTCGCGCCCGGCCTCATCCGCCGCGTCGTCGGCCGCTTCGGCGAGCGCGTCGCCCTTCTCCACAGCGGCCTCTCCGACGGCGAGCGATCCGCCGCGTGGGAGCGAGTGAGGCGCGGCGAGGTCGACGCCGTCGTCGGCCCGCGCTCCGCCGTGTTCGCGCCCCTGCCGCGGCTCGGCCTTCTCGTCGTCGACGAGGCGCACGACGCCGCCTACAAGCAGGCCGAGGCTCCGCGCTACGACGCCCGGACCGTGGCGCGCGTGAGGGCGCACCGCGAGGGAGCCGTCCTCCTCCTCGGCTCGGCGACGCCGTCGATGGAGCAGGAGCACGCCGCGCGCGAGGGGGGCCTCGTCCGCCTCGCGCTCCCGGCGCGCCCCGACGCGCGCTCGCGCGCGGACGTGGAGGTCGTCGACCTGCGCGGCGAGGCGGCCCGCCCGGGCGACCACGGGCGCGTCCTCTTCGCCGCGCGCACGATCGAGCGCCTCGGCGGCGCGCTCGGGCGCGGCGAGCAGGCGATCGTCCTCCTGAACCGGCGCGGCTTCTCGCCGTCGCTCCTCTGCCGCCGATGCGGCCACGACTTCCGCTGCCCGGCCTGCTCCGTCGCGCGGACCTACCACCGCCGGGGCGAGAGGCTGCTCTGCCATTACTGCGGCGACTTCGTCCCGCGGCCGCGCGGCTGCCCCGCGTGCCGTTCCGACGTCCTGATGCCGGTCGGCTTCGGAACCGAGCGGCTCGCGGAGCGCTTCGAGGAGCTCTTCCCGGGGGTGCCCTACGCGGTCCTCGACCGGGACGCCGCCGCCCGGCGGGGAGGAGCCGCCCGCGTTCTCGCCGACTTCGAGTCCGGCGCGGCCCGCGCGCTCCTCGGGACGCAGATGGTCGCCAAGGGTCACGACTTCCCGAACGCGACGGTCCTCGCCGTCCTCGACGCCGACGCGATCCTCTCGTTCCCCGACTTCCGCTCCGCCGAGCGGACGTTCCAGCTCGTGACGCAGGCCGCGGGCCGGGTTGGAAGGGGAGAGAAGCCGGGCGTCGTCGCCGTCCAGACGGCGCGCCCCGAGCATCCTGCGATCGCCGCCGCGGTCCGCCAGGACCACCCGGCCTTCGCCGAGGAGGAGCTTCGCTTCCGCCGGGCCTTCGGGTACCCGCCCTTCTCGCACCTGCTCCTCGCCCTCTGGACGGCGAAGGAGCTTCCCGAGGCCGAGGCCGCAGCCCGAGACGGGAAGGCCGCCCTCGCCTCGCTGCCCCGGCTCCGGCTCCTCGGGCCGGCCCAGGCCCCTCTCGAGCGGCTCAAGGGCCTCTGGCGAGTGCAGCTCCTCGTGAAGTCCGACTCCCGCGAGGCGCTCGCCGAGGCGGGGGAGCGGCTCCGGGCGCTCCCGACTCCGCCCCGCCTCGACCGCGACCCCCAGAGCCTCCTCTGACGAGCCGGCCGGCCCGGTCTGGTACATTCCGCGAGTGAGCGTCGACAATCGTTTCGAGGAGCCGCTCGAGCGGCTCCGTGCGCGGATCGACGGCCTGCGGCAGAGCCCCGAGAGCCCGGCCCGCGACAA
The DNA here is from genome assembly GCA_039812785.1 of Thermoanaerobaculia bacterium. GTDB lineage: Bacteria > Acidobacteriota > Thermoanaerobaculia > UBA5066 > UBA5066 > UBA5066. The sequence continues at coordinate 8,795 of JBDIBE010000001.1, forward strand.
GGCGATCCGCAAGCACTCCGAGCGCCTCCGGAAGCTGGCCGGCGAGATCTACGCGAACCTCACCCCCTGGCAGAAGACCCTCGTCGCGAGGCACCCCGCACGGCCCTTCACGCTCGACTACGTGAGGGTCCTCCTGCGCGACTTCGTCGAGCTCCACGGCGACCGCGCCTACGCGGACGACCCGGCGATCGTCGCCGGCTTCGGCATCCTCGGAGAACGCACGGTCGCCGTCGTCGGGCACCAGAAGGGGCGCGACACGAAGGAGAAGATCCGCAGGAACTTCGGGATGCCGCGGCCCGAGGGGTATCGCAAGGCGCTCCGCGTCATGAAGCTCGCCGAGAAGTTCCGGCGACCCGTCCTCGCCTTCATCGACACGCAGGGGGCCTATCCCGGCGTCGACAGCGAGGAGCGCGGGGTCTCCGAGGCGATCGCGACGAACCTCCTCGAGATGTCCCGGCTGCGCGTCCCGATCGTCTCGACGGTCATCGGCGAAGGCGGCTCGGGAGGCGCTCTCGGGATCGGCGTGACGGACGCGATCCTGATGCTCGAGCACTCGGTCTATTCCGTCATCTCGCCCGAGGGCTGTGCCGCGATCCTCTGGAAGGACCAGGCCAAGGCGCGCGAGGCGGCGGAGGCCATGAGGATCACCGCCGCCGACTGCAAGGCCCTCGGGGTCGCCGACGAGGTGATCCCGGAGCCGCCGGGAGGAGCGCACTCCGACCCGGTCGCCGCGATCGACGCCGTCGGCCGCGCCCTGGCCCGCCACCTCGACCGCCTCTCGGCGCTTCCGATCGACGCCCTCCTCGAGGCCCGCTACGCGAAGTTCCGACGCATGGGAGCCTGGGAGGGGTCGGCGGCCACCCGGTGACCCCGGCCTTCCCGCCGCCCCGAGTCACGCGCTCCCTCCGTCCCCAGGACCCGGAGGGCGCCACCCGCCTCTCCGCGGCCCTCGCGATCCCTCCCGCCCTCGCGCGCGTCCTCGCGGCGCGGGGGATCGCCGATCCCGGCGAGGCGCGCCGCTGGCTCGACCCTCGCCCCGAGGCGCTCCACGACCCGTTCGGCATGGGCGGGATGACCGAGGCCGTCGAGCTCCTCGCGGCGACGGCGCGGCGCGGCGGGCGCGTCGTCGTCTTCGGCGACTACGACTGCGACGGGATCGGGGCGCTCGCGATCCTGACGACGACCCTGAAGAAGCTCGGCGCCGACGCCGTCCCGTTCGTCCCGCACCGGATCCGCGACGGCTACGGGCTGCGCTCCGCCACGCTCCTCCGCGTCCTCGAGGAGCACGCCCCGGAGGGGATCGTCACCGTCGACTGCGGCATCACGGCCGTCGACCCGGTCCGCGAGGCGGTCTCGCGCGGCGTCTACGTCGTCGTGACGGACCACCACCTCCCGGCGGAGGAGCTGCCCCAGGGCGCGGTCCTCCTCAACCCGCGCATCCCGGGCTGCCCCTATCCCTTCAAGGAGCTCGCCGGGGCCGGCCTCGCCTGGAAGCTCTCGGAGGCGCTCCTGCGCGCCGACGGCGCCCGGGCCGGCGTCCCGGCGGGCTCCGTGCGGGCGTGGATGGCCTCGCTCGCGAAGGTGGCGGCGCTCTCGACGATCGCCGACATGGTCCCGCTCACGGGCGAGAACCGCGTCCTGACCGCCTGGGGCCTGGCCGGGCTCGCCGAGCCGCGCTCGCCGGGGCTCACGGCGCTCCTCTCGCGCTGCTCGGTGCGCGCGGGGAAGAGCCCGTCCGTCCACGACGTCGCCTTCCGCATCGCACCGCGCCTCAATGCCTCGGGCCGGATCGACCACGCCTTCCGCGCCCTCGAGCTCCTGACGACCGCCGACGCCGAACGCGCCGTCGCGCTCGCGGACGAGATCGAGGCGGCGAACACGGAGCGCAGGCGCCTCCAGGAGCGCGTCGTCGAGGCGGCGCTCGCGCGCCTCGCGAGGACGTTCGACGCCGGGCGCGACGCGCTCGTCGTCGAGGCGGGGACCCCGGCCGAGGGGTGGCACCGCGGCGTCCTCGGGATCGCCGCTTCGAAGGTGGCGCAGGAGCTCTCGCGCCCCGTGCTCCTTCTCGCGCGCGAGGACGGGCGGGTCGGCGGGAGCGGCCGATCCTTCGGCCGGACGCCGCTCCACGAGCGGATCGCACCCGTCGCGCGGCGGCACGGAGCGGAGTTCGGGGGGCACCACGCGGCGATCGGGCTCTCCGTCGCCGCGGAGCGCTACGAGGCGTTCCGGGAGGACGCACGCGCCGCCTTCGCGGCCGCGCGCGACGACGGGGAGTGGAGCGTCGAGTACGCGGCGGACGCGGAGCTCTCCCCCGGCGAGGTGACGGACGAGGTCGTCTCCGCGCTCGCGCGGCTCGAGCCGCACGGGATGGGGAACCCGCGCCCGCTCTTCCTCCTGCGCGGCCTCGCCTGGGACGGCCGGGGAAAGCCGGTCGGCGAGAAGGGCCTGCGCCTCTCCCTCGAGGGGGACGGCCTCCGCCTCGAGGCCGTCGGCTGGTCGCTCGCGACGATCCCCCCCGCCGAACGGCGGGGCCGCTGGGACGTCCTCGCGAACGTCGCGCACGACGCGTTCCTCGGACGCCCGGGACTGACCGTCCTCGACGCGGTCTGCTCGGAGGCCGCGTGACGGGCGCGACCCGAAGGATCGTCCGCCGCGCTCTCGCTCTCCTCGCGCTCGCGGGGTTCCCGCTCCTCGTGGCGGTCCTCTACCGCCCTTCCGGAGCGCGCACCGCCGAGGCCCGCCGCGAGATCGCCGAGACGCTCCGGAGCGAGTCGGGGGGCGTGCGGGACCGCCTCCGCTTCGAGGATTTCGACTATTCGGAGAGCGAAGGGAACGCGGAGGTCTACCGCCTCCGCGCCGCCGAGGCGATCGCCTTCGCGGACGGCTCGGACCGGACGTTCCGCCTCAAGGACGTCACTTTCGTGACCCGCGACGCGAAGTCGGGCAGGACCGCTCTGCTCGAGGCGCCGCGCGCCGAGTTCGTCCCGGCGACGAAGGGCTTCCGGGTCTTCGACGGCGTGAGGATCGACGGGGAGGGGGTCGGAATCCGGAGCCCGTCGTTCCAGTACGACCCCGTGAGGAAGGTCCTCGTCTCGGAAGGGGAGATCACCGCTCTCTCCGAGGGCCTTTTCGCGCGGGCGCGACAGGGGACGGTCGAGTCGGCGGCGGGCGTCGTCCGGTTTCGCGGGGACGTCCGCGTGGGCGGCGAGGACGGCCGGGGACGGCGGCTCGCGATGACGGCCGACGAGGTCGACCTGCGGCGCGGCGGCTCGCTCTCGGCCCGCGGCGCCGTGGTCCTGAAGGCCGACGAGCTGGTCCTTCGCGGCGCGGAGGCCGAGCGAGAGGCGGGCCCCGAGGGCGACCACCTCGTCGCGCGCGGCACGGTGACGGCGCTCCTCGTCCCGGGCGAGGAAAAGGGTCCGCGCGTCCCCGTCCTCGCCCGGGGCGATTCGGCCGAGCTCGACCGGGATGCGAATGGAGAGCCCGGCCGCCTGCGGCTCGCTGGGAAGCCCGCGCGTATCGACCTCCCGCCGGAGGGGGCGAGCGGCTCGAGGAGGGCCGTCTCGGAGCTCTTCGAGGTGGCGCTCGCCGGCGGCAGGCCGTCCCGCGTGACGGTCCCCGGGCCGCTCTCGCTCGTCGAGTCGCCCCCGCGCCGCGAGCCCCCGCAGGAGCCGGGCGCCCTCCGCCTCGTCACGGCGGGCAGCGGGCAGCTCGGCTTCGCGGCGGACGGGACGACGATCGAGACCGCCGTCCTCGAAGGAGGCGTCTCCGCGTCGGAAGGGACGACGACCTCGATCCGGGCGCCGCGCGCCACGCTCCGCGGCGAGGACCAGAGCGCCGTCTTCTCGGGAACGGGAGCGGAGCCGGCCCGGTACGAGGACCCGAAGGCACGCGTCTCGGCGACGGTCCTCACCTGGTTTCGGAAGGAGGAGCGGATCGAGGGAGCCGGCAACGTGAAGACCTCGTTCCGCGGCCGTGAGGGGACGGAGATCCTCGGCGGAAACGGAAACTCTCCCGTCTTCTCGGAATCGGACTTCCTCCGGGTGACGGCGAAGGACCGCAAGGTCCTCCTGACGGGAAACGTCACCGCGTGGCAGGAGGAAAACGTCCTTCGCGCGCAGACGCTGAAGATCGACGACCGCGACCGCTCGCTGCGCGCCGAGGGGGGAGTCCGGGCCGTCCTCCGGCGCCGACGCGTCGACCTGAAGTCGAAGGCGACGGTCCTCGAGACGATCACCGCCTCCGGCACCGTCCTGACGCACCGGGAGGACGAGCGCCTCGTGAGGATCGAAGGCGCTTCGAGCGTCGTGTCCGGGAACTGGGTCATGCGCGCCGACGTCACGGACGTCGTCCTCGGCCCGGATCGGACGATCGACCACGCCGAGGCGCGCGGGAACGTCGTCATCGAGGACCGCTCCGACGGGCGGCGAGGCGAGGGGTCGAAGGCGGTCTGGCGCCCGCAGGCCGAGTCGATCTCGCTCGAGGGGCGCCCCGCGACGGCGCTCGACGGCAAGGGGAACCGGATGACCGGCGCCCTCCTGACCTTCCAGCGGGGAACCGGCCGGGTCGACGTGGAGACCGGGCCCGGGATCCCGAGCCAGGGAATCATCCGACCGGAGGGAACGTGAGCGAAACGCGACCGCGGCTCTCGGCCGAGGGGCTGAGGAAGAGCTACCGGGGGCGCACCGTCGTCGACGGCGTCTCCCTCCACGTCGAAGCGGGCGAGGTCGTCGGCCTGCTCGGCCCGAACGGCGCGGGAAAGACGACGACGTTCTCGATCGTCGTCGGCCTCGTCGAGCCCGACGGCGGGCAGGTCCTCCTCGGGGAGGAGGAGATCACCGAGCTCCCGATGTTCCGTCGGGCCCGCCAGGGAGTCGGGTACCTCCCGCAGGAGGCGTCCGTCTTCCGGAAGATGACGGCCCTCGAGAACCTCGTCGCGATCCTCGAGACCCTCCCGCTCTCGCGGAACGAGCGGCTCGAGCGCGCACACGAGCTGCTCGACCGATTCAAGCTCCCGCACCTCTCGTCCTCGGTCGCCGACACGCTCTCGGGGGGCGAGCGGCGGCGGCTCGAGATCGCCCGGGCGCTCACGCTCTCGCCGCGATTCCTCCTCCTCGACGAGCCGTTCGCCGGGATCGACCCGATCACCGTCCTCGACCTTCAGCACGTGATCCGGGAGCTCGCGACCTCGGGGATCGGCATCCTCATCACCGACCACAACGTCCGCGACACGCTCGCGATCGTCGATCGCGGCTACATCATCAATGCCGGGAAGATCTTCCGGACGGGCTCTCCCCGATCCCTCTCCGAAGACCCCGAAGTGCGTCGGGTCTACCTCGGGGACCGCTTCCGGCTGGACTAGAATCGCAGGAGAGATCAGGCGCTCCCGGCGCGCTTCAGAACGTGGGACTCGAACAGAAGCTCTCCCTCAAGCTCTCGCAGCGGCTCGTCATGACGCCGTCGCTGCAGCAGGCGATCAAGCTGCTGCAGATGACGCGCCTGGAGCTGCAGGACGTCGTCAACCAGGAGATCGTCGCGAACCCCGTCCTCGAGGAGGACGACGTCTCGGAGGCCCCGGCGTCCGCGGAGGCCGAGGAGCCCTCGGCCCCCCGCGAGGCCGCTGAAGCCCCGGAGGCGGGGGACCGGTCCGGCGACGGAGGCGAGGCGACCGACGTCTCCGCCGCGTCCCACTGGGACGAAGGCCTCGCCGCGTCGGCCGACGCGGCGCCGCCGCTCCCGGCGCCCGGAACGGCCGAGGCCGAGATCCCCGCCCAGTCGACCCAGGAGAACTTCGAGGCGATCGACCTCGAGGCCTACTTCGGCGACTACCTCGAAGGCTCGAGCTCGACGGCCCCGCGAATGGACGAGGAGGGCGAGGAGTACTCGCTCGAGAACCGGGCCGAGGCGCCTCCCGGGCTCGACGCCCACCTCGCCGAGCAGCTCGGGGTCTCGGAAGCGAGCGGGCCCGTCCGCGAGGCATGCGGCTTCATGATCGGGAACCTCGACGCCGACGGCTATCTCCGCGTGACGCTCGACGAGGTGAGCGCGGCGATCCCGTGCAGCGAGGAGGAGGCGCTCCGGGCGCTCGAGCTCCTGCAGTCGTTCGACCCGACCGGGGTCGGCGCCCGGGACCTCGCCGAGTGCCTGATGATCCAGGCCCGCGCCCTCGGCGTCGCAACGGTGCTCCTCGAGGAGCTCGTGACGCACCGCCTCGCCGACCTCGCGAGCAAGGCGGTCCCCGTCCTGGCGCGGCAGATGGCGACGACGCCCGAGGAGCTCCAGCAGGCGATCGACCTCCTGAAGCGGCTCGACCCGAAGCCCGGCCGCCGCTACGACTCGAGCCGGACGATCTACGTCGAGCCGGACGTCCAGGTCGTCAAGGTCGACGACGACTACGTCGTCCTCTTCAACGACGACGGCCTCCCGCGCCTCAGGGTCTCGCCCTTCTACAGGCGGCTCCTGGTGGCCGGCAACGGCGCCCTCGACGGCGACGGCCGGAGCTACCTTCGGGAGAAGATGCGGGCGGCGCAGTGGCTCATGAAGAGCCTCGACCAGCGAAAGAGGACGATCGTCCGCGTCGCCGAGTCGATCGTCCGCAAGCAGCGCGACTTCCTCGACTGGGGCGTCGCGCACCTGAAGCCCCTCATCCTCCGCGACGTCGCCGACGACATCGGGATGCACGAGTCGACCGTCTCCCGCGTCGTCTCGAACAAGTGGATGGCGACCCCGCGGGGCCTCCTCCCCATGAAGTTCTTCTTCCACTCGGCGATCAGCTCCTCGGCCGGGGAGGACGTCTCCTCCCTCGCGGTCAAGGGAAAGATCAAAGCCCTCGTCGACGCCGAGGACTCGGCCAACCCCCTCTCCGACGCGCGTCTCTCGGAGCTCCTGGCGCGCGAAGGGATCCGCATCGCCCGCCGCACGGTGGCGAAGTACCGCGAGGAGCTCCACATCCCCTCCAGCTCCATCCGGAAGGTGGAGCGCAGCCCGGCCGGGTCGCCGGACTGAGCCCCGAACGACGCGTATCGAGGAGGCAGAATGAAGATCGAACTCACGGCCCGGCGTCTCACCGTCGACGCGAAGACCAAGGACACGATCGAGAAGCGCCTCGAGAAGCTCTCGAAGGTCCTCCCGAGGGAGGCGGAGGCGAAGGTCGTCGTGCGCCTCGAGAAGAGGGGCGTCATCGTCGAGGTGACGATCACCGCCCGTCAGCGCACCTGGGCTGCCGAGGCCGTCGCCGAGGACCAGCTCACGGCCGCCCAGAACGCCCTCGACAAGATCGCCGCCCAGGCGAAGAAGACGAAGGCCCGCGTCAAGGAGGAGAAGAAGCACACCGTCTCAGCCGTGAGGAGCCCCGAGGCCGCCCTGCCGGCCGAGAAGCCGGCGGCCCGGGCGGGAGGGCCGCGCACCGAGACCTACGAGGCGCGGCCGATGTTCGACGAGGACGCGCTCCACGCCTTCGACCGCGGCAAGCGGGAGGTCCTCGCCTACCGCGACCCGTCCGACATGCAGGTCCGCGTCCTCTACCGGAGGAAGGACGGCACGGTCGTCATCCTGAAGCCCGTCTGAGAATCACGGAATGCTCCCGACGCCCCCCGAGACGAAGCCGCACGTCAGGGCGGCCGACCTCGAGTCGCCCGCCCTGGCGCCGCTCGGGCTGAAGCTCGTCTCGGGACGCGCCGGGCTCGACCGGCCGATCGAGTGGCCGAGGGTCCAGAAGCCCGGCCTCGCGATCGCCGGCTTCCTTCCGTACGTCCGGGCGCGGCGCGTCCAGATCCTCGGCGAGAGCGAGTTCGACTACCTGAAGACGCTCTCTCCCAGGGTCGTGAAGGAGCGGTTCGACGCCTTCACCGCCCTCGGGATGTCGTGCGTCGTCGTCACGAAGGGGATCCGGCCGCCGGCCGTCCTTCGCCGCTTCTGCCAGGAGCGGGACGTCCCGCTCTTCGCGACGCCGCGCCTGACGAGCACCGTGATCGAGGGGCTGACCGCGTTCCTCGAGGAGTCGCTCGCCCCGAGGGTCACGCTTCACGGCGTCCTCGTCGAGGTGGGCGGCCTCGGGACCCTGCTCCTCGGCGACTCGGGCGTGGGCAAGAGCGAGTGCGCCCTCGCCCTCGTCCAGCGCGGCCACCGCCTCGTCGCCGACGACCTCGTCGTCGTCAAGCGCTTCCACAACGACGCCCTCGTCGGCTCCTCCGCCGGAGTGATCCGGCACCACATGGAGCTGCGCGGCCTCGGGATCGTCAACGTGCCGCTCCTCTTCGGGGTCGCCGCGGTCCTCGAGCGCCACACGGTCGAGCTCGTCATCCGCCTGTCGCACTGGGTCGAGGGGGTGGAGTACGACCGCCTCGGCCTCGACGAGGAGACGGAGACGATCCTCGGCGTCGCCGTACCGCTCGTGAGGATGCCGGTCGCCACGGGGCGCGACGTCGCGCTCCTCGTCGAGATCGCCGCGCGCAACCACCTGCTGAAGCGGCGCGGATACAACGCGGCGCGGGAGATGGCCGCCCGCGTCCACGAGGAGATCGCCCGCCGTTCCGGCGCCGACCGGGACCGCCGGCGGGCGCCGCGCCGCGCGCGGCGGACGCGGGACGCATGAGCGAGACGACGACCGAAACGAGGCTCCTCGTCGTCACCGGGCTCTCGGGCTCGGGGAAGTCGTACGCGGCGCACGCCCTCGAGGACATCGGATACAACACGATCGACAACCTCCCGCTCTCCCTCCTCCCGGAGTTCGTCCGGGAAATGGCCGCGGGGAAGGGGGCGGCGGGGAGGACAGCCGTCGTCCTCGACGTGCGGAACCCGGGGTTCGCCGACGCCTTCCCGACGCTCCTCGTCGAGTTCCGCCGGCTGATGCCCGTCACCGTCGTCTTCCTCGACGCGGACGACGCGACGATCCTCCGCCGCTTTTCGGAGACACGGCGGCCCCATCCGCTCGCCCACGACCGGACTCTCGCCGATGCCGTCTCCTTCGAGCGGAAGCTCCTGGCCGAGGTGAGGGAGAAGGCCGACCTCGTCCTCGACACGACGGCGATGACGGTTCACGAGCTCCGGTCCGTCCTCGCCGAGCACTTTCGCGCCCCGGGAGACCCTGGCGTCCTCGCCGTCTCCATCGTCTCGTTCGGCTTCAAGCACGGGGTTCCCCCCTCGATCGACCTCTGCTTCGACGTCCGCTTCCTCGCGAACCCGCACTTCGTGCCCGAGCTTCGCCCGCGGACGGGGCGAGACCCCGACGTCGCGCGGTTCATCGAGGAAGGGAGCGCGACCGGCCCGTTCTACGGGCGGCTCCTCGATTTCCTCCTCTACTGCCTCCCGAACTACCGGCGCGAGAACCGCGCCTACCTCACGATCGGCGTCGGGTGCACGGGGGGCCGCCACCGCTCCGTCTACGTCGCCGAGCGCCTCGGGCGCGACCTGAGCGCGGCCGGCTACCCGGTCCGCATCGCGCACCGGGACGACACCCGGGAAGGACCATGAAGAACCCCGACGGCCACGACCTCGAAGCCCGCGTCGGCGTCCTCCTCCTCTCGCACGGCCCGCTCGCCGACGCCCTGCGAGAGACCGTCCAGGTCCTCGAGCCGGAGCCCGCCGAGCCGCTCGGCGCCCTCTCCCTCGCCTGGGACGAAGCGCCCGAGAGCGCGAGCGAGCGCCTCCAGAAGGCGATCGCGAAGGCCGACCGCGGACGAGGCGTCGTGCTCCTCACCGACATGTTCGGCGGGACGCCGTCGAACCTCGCCCTCGCTTTCCTGCAGAAGGGACGCATCGAGATCGTCACCGGGGTCAACCTCCCGATGGTCGTGAAGGCCCGGGCCCTCGCGCGCGCGGGGACTGATCCGGCCGAGATGGCGCGTATCCTCGTCGAGAAGGGCCGGCGGGCGATCGTCGCCGCCGGCGAGCTCATGGAGACGGAGAGCCGCCCCGCGTGATCGAGAAGACGGTCGTCCTGAAGAACCGGCTCGGGCTCCACGCCCGGGCGGCGGCGAAGCTCGTCCACACCGCCGCTCACTACAGCGCGAGGATCACGCTCTCGAAGGACGGCGAGGACGTCGACGGCAAGAGCATCCTCGGACTGCTCCTCCTCGCGGCCGGGAAGGGAACGCCCATCGTCGTCCGGACGGACGGCGTCGACGAGGCGGACGCGATGCGCGCCCTGACCGACCTCGTCGACCGCAGGTTCGACGAGTCGGAGTAGCCCGGGACGGAACGCTACAATCCGGCGGCATGAAGCGGTCCCTATCGCTTTCGGGGATCCCGGTGTCTCCCGGCATCGCCGTGGGGCGAGCCGTCGTCTGGATCGGACGGCCCGATTCGACCCCGCGTCGGGACCTCGACGCCGACGAGGTCCAGGGCGAGCTCGAGCGGCTGAGCCGCGCCGTCGAGGCGGGGATCCGCGAGATCGGCGAGATGGCGGGACAGGTCGAGACGCGCCTCGGCAAGGAGTACGCGGCGATCTTCCAGGCGCACGCCCTCTTCCTCCGGGACCCGTCGTTCCTCGGTCCCATCGAGAAGAAGGTCCGGACGGAGCGCGTCAACGCCGAGTGGGCCGTCGAATCGGTGGCGGAGGCGATGGCCGCACGGCTGCGCGACCTCCCCGACGAGGACCTCGCCCTCCGCGCCTCCGACCTCGATGACGTCGCGGCGATCCTGAAGCGCAGCCTCGGGGAGGGGAGCGCCGATTTCGACCGCTTCGCCGCGCTCGCCGACGGGGCCTGCGTCCTCGTCGCCGACGAGCTGACTCCTTCCGACGCCGTCCGGATCCCGCGGGATCGGGTCGTCGCCTTCGTGACCGAACGGGGCGGGAAGACCTCCCACGCCGCGATCCTCGCGCGGTCCTTCGGTCTGCCGGCCATCGTGGCGATCCCGAAGCTGCTCGCCTCCGTCGGAGACGGCGACCAGCTCATCGTCGACGGGAGGGAAGGCGTCGTCTGGCGACAGCCTTCCGAGGACGTCCTCGCCCTCTTCCGCGAGCGCCAGGGACGGGAGGCGACGCGCGAGCGGTCGCTCAAGGAGCGGAGCCTTTCGGGCCTCGCCCGGACCCGCGACGGCGTCGAGGTGTCGATCCGGGCGAACATCGAGCTGACCCGCGAGGTGCCGGACGTTTTCGAGTACGGCGCCGACGGGGTGGGCCTCTTCCGATCGGAGTTCCTCTACCTCTCGAACGCCGGGATGGAGTTCCCCGACGAAGCGGCCCAGGCGGCGATCTACCGCGAGGTCGTCTCCCGGCTCGCGCCCCGGCCGGTCGTCATCCGGACCTACGACCTCGGCGGCAAGAAGGGGGCGCGCCACCTGTCCGGCGCCGAGGAGAACCCGGTCCTCGGCCTCCGGGGCGTCCGCCTCTGCTTCAGCCACCCCGAGATGTTCCGGACGCAGCTCCGGGCGCTTCTCTCGGCCGCCTCGGAAGGCGACCTGCGGATCCTCGTCCCGATGGTCGCCGGCGTCGAGGAGATGCGGCGGGTCCGCACGTTCGTCGACGAAGCCCGCGAAGAGCTTCGTGACCGCGGCGTCGTCGTTCCCGACCACGTTCCGGTCGGGGCGATGATCGAGGTCCCGTCCGCCGCCGTGACGGCGGACCTCGTCGCCCCGGAGGTCGACTTCCTCGCCCTCGGGACGAACGACCTGATCCAGTACACGCTCGCCGCCGACAGGGCGAACGAGGCCGTGTCCGACATCTTCCGGCCCCATCACCCGGCGATCCTCCGGCTCGTCGCGAGGGTCCAGGAAGCGGGCCTTGCCGCCGGGAAGCCGGTCTCCGTCTGCGGTGAGATGGCCGCCGATCCGACGCTCTTCCTCCTCCTGCTCGGGCTCGGGATCCGGGAGTTCTCGATGGGACCCCGTTCCGTGCCCCTGCTGAAAGACGTCGCCCGCTGCGCATCCGCGGCCGACGCCGCGCGGATGGCGCGAGCCGCGCTCTCCCTCTCGACGCCCGACGACGTCGCCGCCCTGCTGGCCCGGGAGGCCGAGGCCATCCTGAGCGGCGACCCCGAGACGCGGGCCGCGGTGAGCTCATGAAGACGATCGACCGGGTCGTTCCGAAGCCCTGGGGCAGCGAGAGGATCTTCGCCGCCAACGGCCGCTACGCCGGCAAGCTGATCACGATCCGCGCCGGCGAGACGCTGTCGTACCAGTACCACCGGGTCAAGGAGGAGACGCTTCACGTCCTCGACGGGACGCTCGGCCTCGAGACGGAGGTCGAAGGGGAGCGCGTCCTCCTCGCCCTCCAGCCCGGGGAGACCTTCCACGTCTCGCCCGGAACCCGTCACCGGATGTTCGCGGACGGGAAGGACGTCGTCGTCGTCGAGGTGTCGAGCCCCGAGCTCGACGACGTCGTCCGGCTCGAGGACCGGTACGGGCGAGAAGGGACCAGCCAGCCATGAAGCTTCGCATCCTCTTCGTTGCAGCGCTCGCGACAGCCTTCTTCGCTTCGCCCCTCTCCGCCTCGCCGAAACCGTCTCCAACACCGACTCCGACGCCCGCGGCGAAGAAAAGGAAGCTCTCCGGTGGAAGCTTCGGTGTTCCGCCGGCGCCGACGCCGGCCGGGGGCGCAAACACGGAGTCTCTTGCAACGGCCGCAAGAAAGGCGCAAGAAGAGCCCGCGACGTCAGGCTCCGGGTCGACGCGGAAGATCGTCATCACGAACGAGACGCTGGGGAAGCCGGAACCGACGCCGGGCGGGACTTCGATCACAATCAGCGGGGGGGCCGGCTCGAAGCCGGTCGTGAAGGTGCCTCCGACTCCTGTGCCGGCCGCTCCGGACGCTTCTCCCGCCCCTACGGTCTACCGTGACGCCTCCGGGCGGACCGAGGCGGAGTGGCGCGAGCGGGCGAGCGCGGTCAGGGAGAAGGTCGAATCGACGCAGGCTGCGCTCGACGCCGCGAACGCCGAAGCCCGCCGTCTCGAGAACGACTTCTACGCCTGGAGCGACGGGAACTACCGTGAGAGGGTCATCCGGCCCGCCTGGGACCAGGCGAAGGAGCAGGTGAAGGGCCTCGAGGAAGAGCTCGACAAGGCGAAGGCCGCCGTCGCCGACCTCGAGGAAGAGGCCCGCAAGAGCGGCACTCCGCCGGGATGGCTGCGTTGAACGGCCAGGTACCGAGGGTCCCGGAAGAGGGTCCGCAGAAGCCGGGCCGATCCGTCTTCGTAGAGACCTGGGGCTGCCAGATGAACGAGCTCGACAGCCGTCGATTCGTCGGGCTCATGGCTCGTGAGGGCTATCGCGAAGCGGCCTCCGAGGATGAAGCCGACCTGATCCTCCTGAACACCTGCTCGGTACGGGACAAGGCCGAACAAAAGGTCTACGACTACCTCGGACGCGTCGCCGCCCGGAAGAAGCTTCGTCCGGAGCTCCGTGTCGGCGTCTGCGGCTGCGTCGCCCAGCAGGAGGGGGAGGAGATCCTCCGCCGGTCCCCGGCGGTCGACTTCGTCCTCGGGACCGGGCGCATCGAGCTCCTGCCTTCCATCGTCCGGCGCGTCGAATCGGAAGGGGACCGTCCCGTCGAGGTGGGATTCGATACGGACGAAGTCGCCTACACGCCGGGCGCGATCGCCCGGACCGTGCCGCACCGGGCCGCGATCACCATCATCGAAGGCTGCAACAAGAACTGCACCTTCTGCGTCGTCCCGACGACGCGGGGCCGGGAACGGAGCCGACGATTCGAGGAAGTCGTCGAGGAGTGCCGCCAGCTCGTCGAGGGAGGCGTGGTCGAGATCGAGCTCCTCGGTCAGACGGTGAACGCCTACTCGGACCCGGCGACGGATCGGGGCCTCCCGGCTCTCCTCCGGGCCATCTCTGCGATTTCCGGCCTGCGCCGGCTCCGCTTCGTCACCTCCCATCCGAAGAGCTTCGGCGACGACCTCGTCGAATCGATGGCCGAGTGCGGACCCGTCGTCTGCCCGTCGCTCCACCTTCCGTTCCAGTCGGGAAGCGACCGCGTACTCCGGAGAATGAAACGGCAGTACACGAGAGCGGAATACATCGCGCTCGTCGGGAAGCTCCGGAAGGCGATTCCCGGCATCGCGCTCTCGGCCGACATCATCGTCGGATTCCCGGGCGAGACGGAGGGGGACTTCCTCGAGACGATGAGCCTCGTCGAAGAGGTAGGGTTCGCCTCGATCTTCGCCTTCACCTACTCCCCCCGGCCCATGACCGCCGCGGCGAGATGGGAGCTGGACGTCCCGCTGAAGGTCGCCCAGGAGCGCCTCGCGCGCCTCAACGATCGCCAACAGGACCTCCAGCTGGCATCGAACGAGAAGCGGGTGGGGGAGGTCCTCGAGGTTCTCGTCGAAGGCGCCGACCGGACGGGAACGAGGGTTTCCGGGAGGACGCCCGCGAACCAGCTCGTCCACGTCGACGGGATCCCCGGGACGCCGCCGGGAACGTTCGTGCGCGTCGTCGTCGAGAAGGGCCTCGCGAACTCGCTTCTCGCGAAGCCTCTCCGGCTGGTTTCGTCCCCCGGCGCCGGCGCTTCCGACATCGCTCCTTGAATCGGGGCGTCCGCGTCCACACAATCGGAGGGGAAGGGGAATCGCCGTGAGCGTTCGGATGGAGGTCAAGGCCCTCATCGTCGACCCGATCGCGAACATGCCCGTCGTGATCCTGCGCGACGCGGACGACAAGAGCTTCCTCCCGATCTGGGTCGGGGTTTTCGAGGCGAACGCGATCGCTCTTCAGCTCGAGGGCATCCGAACGCCCCGCCCGATGACCCACGACCTCCTCCGCCAGACCATCGGCTCGCTCGGCGGGACGCTCGAGAAGGCCGTCATCACGAAGCTCGAGGAGAACACCTACTTCGCCGAGCTTCATCTCGCCGCCGAAGGCCGCTCGATCATCGTCGACAGTCGGCCGTCGGACGCGATCGCGCTTGCCCTCCGGATGTCGGTCCCTGTCTTCGTCGAGGAGCAGGTCCTCGAGAAGAGCCGCGCGCAGGACGATTCCTCGGAAGCTCAGAGCCACGAGCGGCTCCGAAAGTGGTTCGAGGAAGCCGACCCGGAGTCGCTCGGCAAGTACAAGATGTAACGCCCTTCGCGGCGCGAACATCAGACGCCGCTCCGGCGCCTTTCCAAGCATCTCTCAGGTCAGGACTTCCTTGACGCCTTGAGAACGGGCGCGCGTGCTCGTATCCTCGCCGCCTCCAATGATCATCGCGATCACGAACCAGAAGGGCGGCGTCGGCAAGACGACAACCGCCATCAACGTCGCCGCCGCGCTCGCCCAGAAGAAACTCCGCACACTGCTCGTCGATCTGGACCCCCAGGCGAACTCGACGATGTCCTACCTCGACCGCCGATCGATCGGCGCGTCAATGTATGACGTCCTCGTCGACCCGGAAGTGACCATCTCCTCGATCGTCCGCGAGACCAACGTACCGGGCCTCTCCGTAGCTCCGGCGAAGATCTCGCTCGCAAAAGTCGAGTCGAAGCTCATCGGGGAGATCGACGGCCACTACCGTCTCAAGGACAAGATGGGGGAGATCTCGTCGACCTACGACGCCATTCTCATCGACACGCCTCCGACGCTCGGAATGATCACAGTGAACGCGATGGTCGCGGCGAGCCACATCATTATCCCGATCCAGTCCTCCTATTTCGCCCTCGAAGGGACCGACGACCTCCTCGAGACGATCGAGAAGATCAAGACACGGCCCAACCCGAACCTCCAGATCCTCGGTGTCGTCATCACTCTCCATGATCGCCGGACGGTCCTCGGACGCGACATCCAGAAGCAGATCGACACCGTGTTCCAGGGGAAGATCTTCAAGACGACCGTTTCCAAGTCGGTCCGCCTCGAGGAGTCGCCCGCCTACAAGGAGTCGATCTTCACGTTCGCGCCGAAGTCCGCCGCCGCTTCGGAGTACTACAGCCTGACCGAGGAGATCCTGGCTCGTGTCTAAGCGCCGTGGGCTTCCCGAAACCTCCCGAATGCGTCACGACCCTCACTTCGTAGACCAGCTCTTCAGCGGAGAGGAGCTCTCCATCGGGCGGCGAATCGCGCTCAACCTCATCGAGGCGAATCCCGATCAGCCACGATCGATGCTGGGAGATCTCGAAGACCTGAAAGCGTCGATCCAGGCGAAGGGGGTCCTCGAGCCGATCCTCGTCCGTCCGCGGGACGGGGGGCGCTTCACGATCATTTCGGGGGAGCGGCGCTTTCGAGCTGCAATGGAAGCCGGCCTGACGGACGTCCCGTGCATCGTTCTCGAAGTCTCCGACGCGGAAGTCGTCGAGATCGCCCTCATTGAAAACCTGCAGCGCAAGGACCTCAGCCCCCTCGAGGAGGCCGACGGATACCTCACCCTTCAGGACAGGCACGGGTACACCCACGAGCAGATCGCCCGGGCCGTGGGGAAGTCCCGCGTCACGATCACAGAGACAATTTCGCTGGCCCGCCTGCCGCTCCGGGTCAAGGACGAATGTCGGCGCGCCGACATTCGTTCGAAGTCGTTCCTCCTCGAAGTCTCTAAGCTCCCGACCGAGCCCGCCATGCTCGACGCGGTCGCTGCATTCGGCTCCGAGGACGGTATCGGACGCGATTCGATCCGAAACGCCCGCAAGGACGTCGAGTCGGTCGAGGGCCCCAGATTCCGGAGTCTTCGAAAGGCGTACGAGCTGAACATCCAGCCGGCGGATTCGCCCTACGCGGTCAGCCTCGTCTTCAGAGGAAACGTCTCGGAAAAGACCGAGATCCTCCAGACGCTCCGCGACCTCATCCGAAAGATCGACCAGGGAGAGATCGACCTCGAGGCCCACGGCAGGTTCCTCCGCCCCGGCGGGAAGATCGAGAAGGAGAAATCCGACCTCGCTCCGGATACGGCCGCATCAACCTCGGAGGAAGCCCCGGAGTAGATCGCGGACTCGCCAAGCCCGCCGAGTCGCTCCCGCGACACGACCAAACGCGCGGGGAAGTCGAGCGAGACAGCCCCGAACGATGTCGCCCGCGCCACCCGATGGCGCGGGCGTTCTTGTTGGCTCCGAAGTTCTTTCGGCGCCCGGTCACACGAATTTACCATAATATTTCTTATCGGACGTAGCGAATGCCGCCGGAACGCTAGAATCCCCCAGCCCGGAACAGCCCCTCGGCCGCCTCGGGCCTCACCCATGAAGCTGACGAACCGCTACGTCCTTCGCGAGATCCTCGCCCCCACGGCCGTCGCCTTCGCGATCTACACCGGCTTCATGCTGATCCGGTTCCTCGTCCAGTTCAGCGATCTCCTCCTTCAGAGCTCACGGCCGGTCCGTGACACGGGCTACGTGATCGCGTTCTCGAGTCCCCATGTCGTCGTCCTGACCCTCCCCATCGCCTTTCTCCTCGGGATCCTCGTCGGGATCGGCCGGCTCAGCCAGGACTCGGAGCTCGTCGCGCTCCGGGCGGCGGGCGTGGACCTGTTCACCCTCTACCGCCCGATCTCCGTTCTCGCAGTCCTGTTCGCCCTCGCGACGGGATTCGTCATGACGGCCGTCGTCCCGAGAACGAACCGGATCCTCTACGGGATGAAGCTTCAGCTCTCGACGTACGCCATCGCCCAGAAGATCCAGCCGGGCCTCTTCAGCCCCGAGTTCGCGGGACGCCGGATCTTCGTCGAAAGCGCGTCGCCGGACAGGCGGACCCTCGAAGGCCTGATCCTCGCGGATCGCTCGAACCCGTCCGACGGAGAGCGCCTGACGATCGCCCGGAAAGGGGCTCTCGAGCTCGAGGAGGACGAGGGACGCCTGTGGCTCCGGCTGGACGACGCCGTCACGCATCACACAGGCCCGGATGCGCGTGGATACGACCGCGCGAGCTACCGCACGCAGAGGGTCCTCCTCGACGATACGAACCCGAAGGAGCGATTCGCCAAGACACGTCCGGACAAGCAGTTAAGGGAGATGACCCTGGCCGAGCTGGGGGCCCGCGCGAGGACCACGAAGAACCCCGAGCTCGCCCGTCTGTCGTGGGTGGAAATCCACAAGAAATTCTCATTCCCCGCGGCGTGTCTCGTGTTCGGTCTCGTCGGGCTTCCGCTGGGGGTCGTAAACCGGCGCGGAGGGCGCGCAGCGGGCTTCGCCGTCTCGACGGCGATCGTCCTCGGCTACTACTTCCTGTACGCCTGGGGGGAGGCTCGGGCGGTCAAGGGGGACGTGCCTCCCTGGCTCGCCATGTGGCTACCGAACGTCCTCCTCGTCGCCCTCGGGCTCTGGGCGATCACGAAGCTTCGCCGCGACCGGACGCTCTTCGAGGCCTCGGTCGTCGACTCTGTCTGGTCGGCCACGGCCCGGCTCCTCCCCCGTCTCACCCGCAGATCGAGCTCCTCCGGCGAGGGGCCGGACCTCCCGGGAACCCGGCCCCACCATGGCCTCGTCCGCGCCTGGCTCGTCGACCGATACGTGCTCACGCGCTTCGGGCAGCTCTTCGTCCTCGTCCTTGCCTCGGTCCTTCTCCTCTACGTCCTCATCGAATATCTCGAGATCTCGACGGACATCGCCCGGGTCCATCCCCCGTGGCAGGCGATCGTCGGCTACTTCCAGGCGAAGCTCGCGCCGATCCTGCTCGACGTCGTTCCCCTCGCCTTCGCGACGGCCGCCCTGATCGCCGTCGCCGGCCTCGTTCGATCGGCGGAGTCGACGGCGCTGCTCGCCCACGGGATCTCTCTCTTCCGCGCGGTCGCGTCGATCCTCGTCTGCGGAGCGATCGCCGGGATCGGCCTCTTCGTGTTCGCCGAAGAAGTCGTTCCGAAATCGGCGTCTGAGGCCGAGCGCCTCCGAAACGTCCTGATCGGAAGACCGCCGGCCACCGCCTCGGACGCCTGGAGGTCCTATCTGAGGGGCGAGGACGGGCGGTTCTTTGCCGCCGAGACCTGGGACCCGGAGACGTCCCTGGTCACCGGGGTCACCGTGCTCGAGATCGAGCCCCGGACCTTTCGCCTGCTCCGGAAGTCCTTCGCCGCCCGGGGGCGTGTCGTCCCGGGCAAGGGGATCTTCCTCGAGAACGGCTGGACTCGGACTTTCGATGCGGAAGGTGGCTCCCTGTTCCTGAAGCGGACCGGACCGACCTTCCTCGATGCGCCCGAGGCGGGGCGGACCTTCCTCGCCGGCAGGGCCGATCCTCGCCAGATGGGGAGCCTCGAGCTGGCCCGATTCATCCGGCTCCGGCGCCAGGCAGGAGCCGACGTCTCCGCCGTCTCCACCGGCCTCTACCAGAAAAGCGCGGTGCTCCTGACTCCCCTGCTTCTCACGCTCGTCGGGCTTCCGTTCGCCTTCCGGTACGGCAAGCGCGGGGCCGTTGCCGGAATCGGCGTCGCGCTCCTCCTCGGCCTCGGCTATCTCGTCCTGTCGGCGGCCCTCGTGAAAGGAGGAGAGACGGGATCGCTCCCGCCTCTCCTCGCCGCATGGGGCACGAACCTCTTCTTCTCCCTCGGAGCCGGCTGGGGCCTCCTCGGAGTCAGGACCTGACCTGCGCTGAACCTACGCCCCTGCGGCGACCGGAACGCCGACCGCCTTCGCGAGCGCCTCGGCAACGTCGGTCCGCTCCCACGTGAACTCCGGCAGGCTCCGGCCGAAGTGACCGTAGGACGCCGTCTTCCGGTAGATCGGACGCTTGAGGTCGAGCGAGGCGATGATCCCCTTCGGCGTGAGCTTGAAGTGGTCGCGGACGAGCCCGGGAAGCCGGGCCGGGTCGACCTTTTCCGTGCCGAACGTCTCGACGAAGACCGAGACCGGGTCGGCGACTCCGATGGCATAGGCGAGCTGGACCTCGACGCGATCGGCGAGACCGGCGGCGACGAGGTTCTTGGCGATGTAGCGCGCCATGTACGAAGCCGAGCGGTCGACCTTCGTTGGGTCCTTCCCGGAGAAGGCTCCCCCGCCGTGCCGGCCCATTCCGCCGTAGGTGTCGACGATGATCTTGCGGCCGGTCAGGCCTGTGTCGCCCTGCGGCCCTCCGATGACGAAACGGCCGGTCGGGTTGATGTGGAACTTCGTGCCGTCGTCGAGGAGGGAGGCCGGGATGACCCGCTTGATGACCTCCTCGCGGATCGCCTCGCGGAGCTCGAGCGTCGGCACCGTCTCGGCATGCTGGGTCGAGACGACGACGGCGTCGACGCGGACGGGCCGGCTCCCCTCGTACTCGACCGTGACCTGGCTCTTGCCGTCGGGACGGAGCCACTCGAGGTCATGGGACTTCCTCGCCTCGGCGAGGCGAAGCGTCAGCTTGTGCGCGAGCATGATCGGGAGGGGCATCAGCTCCTCCGTCTCGCGGACCGCGAAACCGAACATCAGGCCCTGGTCGCCGGCCCCGCCCGGGTCGACGCCCTGGGCGATGTCGGGGGACTGCTTGTCGATGGAAGAGAGGACGGCGCACGTCTGGTAGTCGAAGCCGTACTTGGCCCGCGTGTAGCCGACGTCGCGAATCGTCTCGCGCACGACCTGCGGGATGTCGACGTAGGTCCTCGTCGTGATCTCGCCCGCGATGAAGGCGGTCCCCGTCGTGACGAGCGTCTCGCAGGCGACGCGGCCGTCGGGGTCGTCGGCCAGGATCGCGTCGAGGATCCCGTCGGAGATCTGGTCGGCGATCTTGTCGGGATGGCCCTCGGTCACCGACTCGGACGTGAAGAGCGTGCGCGGGAGCGCCATGTCTCGATCTCTCCTCGGTCCGCCCCTGTCGAGAGGCGCCCGGCTTTCGAGTCTATGGGGGGGCGGAGCGAGGGGTCAACGGCCGGCGGCGTCCGTCCCGCGCGCCGCGGAGGTCGAGGACGACGCGGCGCCGGGACGGCGATAGAGAAAGAGCGACGTCGTTCCGTACCGGCGCACGGCCGGCTCCACGGGAGGCGAGGGCCACGGCTCCCCGGGGCTCCCCCGCTCGACGACGAGCGTCCCGCCGGGCACGAGGGCGCTCCAGAGCCCGTCCAGCTCTGCGAGCACGGGGTCGGCCCAGGGCGGGTCGAAGAAGACGACGTCGAATCCGCCGGGGCGCTCGGAGACGAGCCATGTCGAGACCGGGCGGACGACGACCCGCGCCCGCGCCTCGAGTCCCGTCCGCTCGAGGTTCGAAACGAGGAGACGGCCGACGCGGCCGTTCGCCTCGACGAAGACCGCCTCCCGGGCGCCCCGCGAGAGCGCCTCGAAACCGAGGGCGCCCGACCCGGCCGCGGCGTCGAGGACCCTCGCGCCGCGGATCTCGTCCCCCAGGATGCTGAAGAGCGCCTCGCGGGCCCGCTCCGTGGTCGGCCGGACTCCCGGCCCGACGGCGAGCCGGCGGCCGCGAAGCTCCCCTGCGATGATCCGGATCAACGCTTCGTCTCCCTCGCGGGATCCTTGAAGAGCTTCGGGATCTCCTCCCGGAGCACGACGAGGCGCTCGAGGTTCCGCTCGACCTCGAGGAGCTCGAGGCTCCGGACGAACGTGTCGTCGCGGACGACCCGGAAACGCATCTCGTCGCCCCTCCGGACGAGGACGTCCCCGGTCCTCACGGCGGCCGGGTCCCAGAGCTCCTCCTCCGAGACGACCTTCTCGTCGAACCGGTCGAGGAGCCCCTCGAGCGCGCCGCGCGCACGCCCGAGAGGGAGCGGGACGCCGGCGAGCTCGTCGAAGCGGAAGGCGCGCGGCGGCTCGCCGGGACGGCCGACCTCGATCCGGAACCAGCGAGGCTCTCCCCCGCCGAGGACGTCCGCCCGGAAGTCCGAGACGTCCAGCGTCAGCGCCTCCGCGCAGACCTTCTCGACGAGTTCCACCTCCTCCGGCGAGAGGACCTTCTTCTTCAGCGTCCGGACCCCCTCGTACGTACGGGAGAGTGCGAGGGTCCCGTCCCGGTAGAGCGAGACCCTCTCCCTGCCTTCACCCTGCACGATGTCGAGGGCGGCGACGAGCGTCTTGTCGTCCGGCCGGGGCGTGGGGACCGCGTCCTCCGCCGACGCAGTCGGATTCGCCGTAGGAGTCGGAGCGGGCGTCGGCCGGGGAGCCGCTCCCGCGAGCGCGAGGCCGAGGAGAAGGGCGAGAGGCCCCCTCATCTCGCGCACCCTGCGGTCCGGCGCAGCGCGCGGGAAAAATTCAGCCGTCCTGCGACGCGCTCCCGAACCGAACCCGGCTCGCACGCGAGAAGCCTCCCCCACGACTCTTCGGGCGGCGAGGGCGGCCCGAGGGACGCGCGCGTCTCCGGGCCGATCGTCCAGCCCTCGACGAGGAGGGACGGCACGCCCAGCCGGTCGAGGAGCGCGAGGGCCACGGCGCGATTCTCCTCCGCGAGGACCTCGCCGAGGGCTCGTCGGAGCCGGTCCCCGGAGATGCGCCTGAACGCGGCGCTCTCCGCGGCCGTCCGGACCGCGTCGGCGAAGCCCGCGTCCAGGTCGAATCCGAGCCTCGCGGCGTAGCGCACCGCGCGGAAGACCCGCGTCGGATCGTCCGCGAGGGAGCCGCCGTGAAGGAGGCGGATCCGGCGGCCGCGGAGGTCGCCCGCTCCGCCCCACGGGTCGAGAAGGGGCGCTCCGGCGCCATCCGGGCCGAGGGGCACGGCCATCGCGTGGATCGTGAAATCGCGGCGGCCAAGGTCTTCCTCGATCGCCACGCCGGGCGTCACGACCGGAAGCGCCCCCGGCTCGGGGTAGGTTTCCGACCGTGTCGAGGCGAGGTCGACCTTGATCCCGTCGGGCGCGCGGACAGTGGCCGTCCCGAACCGGTCGTGCTCGGCCGAGCGCGTCCATCCCCGGCCGCCGATCGCGGCGGCGACCGCCGCAGCCGTGCCCGGCGGCCCCTCGACGGCGACGTCCAGGTCGAGCGGAACGCGGCCCAGGAGCCCGTCGCGCACCGCGCCGCCGACGAGCCAGGCACGGCCACCCGCGGCGGAGACTTCCACGGCCAGGGTCCCGAGGACCAGCGAGACGGGGAGCGGAAGAGCGATCACGAGCGGGGGTAGACGTACTTCACGCTGCCCGGCCCGAGGAGCCGCTCGAGCCCCTTCGACAGCTCGGGCGTCGGCCTCACGGCGAGCCGCCGCGCCGCCCGCACGGTCGCCTCCCAGTGCCCGGGACGGCGGACGAGGAGCGAGACGGGGACCGAGCCGGGGGACGACTCGAGGACCTCGCGGACCGAGGCGAACGTGTCGTCGAGCGTGCCGGGGAGCGGCGCGAAGAGCTTGAGCTCGATCGCCGAGGCCTCCCGCATCCCCTCGAGCGGCTGGATCTCCCTCGCGATGATCTCGACGGGCACCGGGGCGCCCTCGCCTTCCGGCTCGGGCGCCCCGGGCGCCGCCGACGAGCGGACGACCCCCGAGACGAGGACGGCCTTCCCCTCGGCGAGCCAGGCGCCGAGACGCTCGAGGAGCGAGGCGAAGATCGTCACGGGGACGGAGCCGGTGAGGTCCTCGAGGACCCCCTTGGCCATCATCTTCCCTTCGTTCTGCCCCTTCTTGATCTGCGTCTTCTTGAGCGACGCGAGGAGGGCGACGATCTTGACGTTCTGGTCGACCTTCTCGCCCGCGTTCTCCGCCTTCACGTCGCCGAAGAGCTCGATCTCCTCCTCGAAACGCGCGAGCGGGTGCCCCGTGATGTAAAAGCCGAGCGTCTCCTTCTCGTACTTGATCCGTTCGTCGGGCGACCACTCCGGCAGGTTCGGGAAGCGGTCCTTCCGGTCGTGCGCGGCCTCCTCGGCGAAGAGCCCCCCCTGGCCCGACTCGGCCGCCTTCCTCTCGGCCGAGGCCACGTCGAGCGCCGAGTCGACGCCCGCGGTCAGAGCGGCGCGCGACTTGCCGAGCGAGTCGAAGCAGCCCGAGCGGATCAGCGCCTCGAGGACCTTGCGGTTGTTGAGCTTCGTGTTGACGCGGCAGCAGAAGTCCGTGAGGGACGCGAAGGGGCCGTCCGCCGCCCGCTGCTCGAGGATCGAGTTCACCGCCCCCTCGCCGACGCCCTTCACGGCGCCGAGTCCGAAGCGGATCGCTTCGCCGTCCGGAGCGAAGGAGAGCTGGGAGGCGTTCACGTCGGGCGGGAGGATCGCGATCTTCATCTCCCGGCAGGCGTTGACGTACTTGACGACGTCCTCCGACTTCCCCGAGGAGGCGGTGAGCGTCGCCGCCATGAAGTCGACCGGGTGATGGACCTTCATCCACGCCGTCCGGTAGGCGAGGAGCGCGTAGACGACCGAGTGCGACTTGTTGAAGCCGTAGCGCCCGAACGGGAGGATCAGCTCCCAGAGCTCCTCGGCCTTCTTCTTGGGCACTCCCTTCTCGACCGCCTTCTTGACGAACTTCTCGCCCTGGTCCTTGAGGAGGGCCTCGTCCTTCTTGCCGATCGCCTTGCGGAGCTTGTCGGCCTCTCCCGGGGTGTACCCGGCTACGGCCCGCGCCGCGAGCATGACCTGCTCCTGGTAGACGAGGACGCCGTAGGTGTCCTTGAGGATCAGCTCGAGCTGCGGGAGCGGGTAGTCGAACTTCCTGCCGCGCCGCCTCTCGATGTAGACCTCGACCGTCCCGGCGTCGAGGGCTCCGGGGCGGTAGAGCGCGTTCAGCGCGGCGAGGTCCTCGAAGACGCTCGGCTGGACGCGCCGGAGGAGGTCCCGCATCCCCGACGACTCGAACTGGAAGATCCCGTCCGTCCGCCCTTCCGAGAAGAGCCGGAACACCTCCGGGTCGTTGAGCGGGATCTTCGCGAGGTCGATCTGGCTCCCCGTCCTCTTCGAGGCCGTCCGGACGGCGTCGTCGAGGATCGTCAGCGTGATGAGGCCGAGGAAGTCCATCTTCAGGAGCCCCATCCTGTCGACGGACTTCATCTCGAACTGCGTCGTGATCTCGTCGTTGTTGTTCTTGTAGAGGGGCAGGTACTCGACGAGCGGGCGCGGCGCGATGAGGACGCCCGCGGCGTGGACCCCCGCGTGCCGCGAGACCCCCTCGAGCCTCTCCGCCAGGTCGAAGAGGCGGCGGTAGCCCTCGTTCCCGGCGAGGGTATCCGAGAGCTCCTTGACGCTGCTCCGCGCCTCGGAGAGCGTCGTCGGCTTCCCGGGGTTCGCAGGGATCATCGCGCAGAGCCGGTTCACCTCCGCGAGCGGGACGTCGAGCGCGCGCCCGACGTCGCGGATGACGGCCCGCGCCTTCATCGAGTTGAAGGTGATGATCTGGCCGACGTTCTCCTTGCCGTACTTGTGGCGGACGTACTCGATGACCTCGCCGCGGCGGCGCTCGCAGAGGTCGACGTCGATGTCGGGCATGGAGATCCGGTCGGGGTTCAGGAACCTCTCGAAGAGGAGGTCGTAGCGGAGCGGGTCGACGTCCGTGATGCCGAGCGTCCAGGCGACGAGCGAGCCCGCGGCGCTCCCCCGCCCCGGGCCGACGGGGATGCCGCTGTCCTTGGCGTACTTGATGAAGTCCCAGACGATGAGGAAGTAGGCCGAGAGGCCCATCTTCCGGATGACCCCGAGCTCCCACTCGAGCCGGTCGTCGTAGTCCTTCCTCGGATGCTTCGTCCGCCCCGCCGCGAGGAGCTCGGCGATCGGCGCGAGGCGCGACTCGAGTCCCGTACGCGCGAGGTTCTCGAGGTACTCGTCCGGGCCGCCCGCCTCCTCCGGGAGGGGGAACGTCGGCAGCTTCAGGCTCGTGTCGACGATGACCTTCGGGGCGACCCTGTCGGCGACCGCCGCCGAGTTCTTCACCGCCTCGAGGGACCATTCCCGGAACGCCTCCTGCATCTCCCCGGGGTTCTTCACGTAGAACTCCGAGTTGTAGAACTTCATCCGCTTGGCGTCCTGGACGGTCTTCCCCATCCCGATGCAGAGCAGGACGTCCTGCGCCTCGGCGTCGCCGCGCTGCAGGTAGTGGGCGTCGTTCGTCGCGACGACGGGGATCCCTGTCTCGCGCGAGAGCCGGAGGAGGTCGGGCATCAGCTGCCGCTGGATCGGCAGCCCGTGGTCCATCAGCTCGATGTAGTACCGGTCCTTCCCGAAGAGCGCCTGGTATCTCAGCGCCGTCTCCTTCGCCCCTGCGAAGTCGCCGGCGAGCAGGCGCTGGGAGACCTCCGACTTGACGCACCCGGAGAGCGCGATGAGCCCCTCGTGGTGCCTCTCGAGGAGCTCCCAGTCCATCCGCGGCTTGTAGTAGAAGCCCGTCAGGAAGGCCTCGGAGACGAGGTAGGAGAGGTTTCGGTAGCCTTCCGGAGTCTCGGCGAGGAGCGTCAGATGGTAGCTGTTCCCCTCCCCGTCGACCGTCTTCACGGCCTCCCGGTCCTGCCGCGATCCCGGGGCGATGTACGCCTCCACGCCGAGGATCGGCTTCAGGCCATGGTCGATCGCCTCCGACTGGATGTCGAAGGCCCCGAACATGTTCCCGTGGTCCGTCACGGCGACGGCGCTCATCCCGTTCTTCAGGACGTGCTTGATGAGGTCCTTCGTCCGGTTCGCGCCGTCGAGGAGCGAGTACTGGGTGTGCAGGTGAAGGTGGACGAAGTCGGACGACATGCCGGCTGGATTCTAGGCGGGCGAACGCCCCGAGCGGAGGGTCCCGGAGCCTCTCCGTAGGGGCGCCCCGCCCTCGCTCCGGCTGCCGCGAAAGCAGAACGCGGGCGGCACCGCCGATGGCGCGCCGCCCGCGTCGAAGAGTCCGCTATGCCGGAAGGTCAGTAGCGGCCGCCGCCGTAGCCGCCGCCGCCACCATAGCCGCCCCGGCCGCCGCCGCCACCGTAGCCCCCCCGACC
>JBDIBE010000002.1:0-34500 GCA_039812785.1 Thermoanaerobaculia bacterium
GGAGGATCGCGCCCGGGTTCTGGAACTCGGAGTAGAGGCCGACGACGCCGATCAGGAAGAGGAGGCCGGCGACCATCGGGCTCGCGATGACGCCGAGGGCCTTCTCGAGGCCCGTCTTCGCGACCGTCCGATACCCGTAGTCGGCGCACTTCAGCGTGACGTCGGGCTTCCCGACCCGCCGGATCGTCCGCCCGTCGAGCTGCTTCAGGAGGTCGGGGAGGTCGCGGGCGACGATCTCGACGAGCTTCTTCTCCTTCGCCTCCGACTCGGAGTAGGAGAGGGCGTCGGTGATCGTCTTCACGGCGTCGTCCACGGGCCGCCCGCGCGGGACGACGAGGGAGCGGACGAGCGCCGCGGCGTCCTCGCTCACCTTCTTGCCGATCGTCTTCGGGAGTTCTTCCCCGCTCCCCCCGACGGGCGAGGCGGCACCCGCGTTCGTGCCGGGGGCCATCGCCGCGACGTCGCAGGCCATCAGGATGATGAACCCGGCCGAGGCCGCCTGGGCGCCGGGCGGGGCGACGAAGCCGACGACCGGCACGGGCGAGCCGAGGATCGCCTGCGTGATCTCGCGCGTCGAGTCGAGGCGGCCCCCGGGGGTGTCGATCCGGAGGACGACGGCCGGGGCGCCGCCCTCGGCCGCCCCGTCGATCACGCGCTTGAGGAACTCGGCGGTGACGGGGTTGATGTCGGTGTCGACGTCGACGACGACGACCTCCGCGCCCGCCGCCGGCGCGGCCGGAGCGAGCAGGAGGAGGAGGCCCAGCACCGCGATCGCGCGCACGTCTCGATTATAGGTTCGGCGTGCTACAACGCGCCGTGCGCTTCTCCCTCGCCGACCTCGTGACGAGCGCGGCCGCGGGCCTCCTCCTCGTCGCCGGGACGGCCGCGGGCGTGCCGAAAGCGGCCCCGGGGGCCTTCGCCCAGGTGGCCGTCGCGTTCCTCCTCCCGTTCGCCTTCGCGGCCCTCCGCGGCCGCCGCCCACGCCCGGGGTCGCTCGCCGGGTACGTCGCCGAGTTCGGGCCGATCCTCCCGCTCCTGCTCGTCTTCGACAACCTCGGCCCGTTCATCCTCGCGACGAGCTCCGTCGATCGCGATCCGTGGCTCGTCGCCGCCGACCGGCTCCTCTTCCTCGGCTCCGACCCGACGCGCCTCCTCGAGCCGTTCACCGGCCCGCTCCTCCTCGAGGCCCTGACGGTCTGCTACGCGCTCTACTACTTCCACCCCATCGTGCTAGGAGCGCTCCTCTTCCGGGACGACCGCGTCGAGGGGACGCCCGGCCGGCGCTTCCCCGCGTTCGCCTTCACGATCCTCCTGACGTTCTACGTCAGCTACGCGGGGTACTTCCTCGTCCCGGCGATCGGCCCGCGCTTCACGGTGAGCCACGCCGGGCCGCTCCCGCGCGCGGCGGTCGCGAGGGCGATCGACGGGACGCTCGACCGGCTCGAGACGAGCCGGCGGAACTGCTTCCCTTCGGGGCACACGATGGTGACGGTCGCCGTCCTCGCCGAGGCGGCCCGCCGGTCGCGGAAGACGTTCCTCGCCTTCCTCCCGTTCGCTGCGGGCCTCGTGGCGGCGACCGTGGTCGGCCGCTACCACTACGTCGTCGACGTCCTCGCGGGGCTCGTCCTGACCTTCGCCGTCCTCGCTCTCGCCCGCGCGGTCGTTCGCCGGGTCCCTCAGGAGCCGGACGGCACCGTCCTCTCGACGACCCGGTAGCGCCGGTAGAGCCGGCCCTCGAAGACCTCGATCGGCTTCAGGAGGTCGAGGTTGTCCTCGAGGATCCAGGAGAACTCGACCGTCCGGTACCCCTTCGCCATCGCGGCCCTGTACCCCTCGAAGTAGCAGACGGCGTCGAGCCCCTTCCTCCGGTACTCGGGAAGGACGCCGAAGGCCATGAGCCGGACGCGGTCGACCTTCTTCTTCCCGAGGAGGAACTTCAGCCAGCCGAACGGAAGGAGGCGCCCCCCCATCCCGATCAGGACCTGGTTGAAGTCGGGCATGCCGAGCATGAAGGCGACCGGCTTGTCCCCCTCCTCGGCGAACCAGACGATCGTCGGGTCGAGGAGGTCCTTCAGCTTCTTCGCCATGGCGTCGATCTCCTCCGACGTCATCGGCACGAAGCCCCAGTTGTTCTCCCAGGCGGCGTTGTAGACCGTCTTGACCTTCTCGAGCTCCTCGGCGAAGCGGTCCATCCGGATCGTCCGGAAGGTCAGCTCCGGGTTCCTCCGCCGGACGGCGTCGGTGATCCGGCCGAGCCGCCTGAAGGAGCGGTCGTCGATCGGCGCGATGAGGGCGACGAGGTCCTTCGCCTTGGCGAAGCCCGCCTTCTCCGAGAGCTCGACGTAGTACGCCGGGTTGTACGTCATCATGAGGACGGCCGGCCCGGCCTCGCTCTCGTCGGCGAGGAGGAAGCCGACCTCGTCGTTCATCGACGGGTTCACCGGGCCGCGGAGGCGGTCGCACGTCGGCAGGTGCTTCCGGACGGCCTCCTCGGCGGCGTCGAGGAGGGCCTTCGCCGCCTCGGGATCGTTCTCGCACTCGAAGAAGCCGAAGAAGCCCGTGTGGTCCGCGTGGATCCGGTTGTGGTAGTCGTCGGCGATCGCGGCGACCCGGCCGACGACCTGCCCGCCGCGGCGGGCGAGGAAGAGCGTCCGCTTCGCGTGCTGCCAGAAGGGGTTCTTCCCCGTGTCGAGCATCCAGCGGACGTCCGACCGGAGCGGCGGGACCCAGTCGGCGTCGCCCGCGTAGAGGCGGTACGGAAGCTCGACGAACTCCTTCAGGTCGCCGCGGGAAGACACCTCGGAGACGGAGAGCCCTTCGGGCATCGGCCGGACCTCCTGTTTCGGGGGGCGGGCGCCCCCGCTCCCAGTTGACGAGCCCGAGGTCGCGCGGAGAGGTTCGGGGAACCCGGACGCCGGGTTCCCCGAGGAAACTAGCTGACGAGCCCCAGCTCCCGGCCGACCTTCTGGAACGCTTCGAGGGCCCGGGTCAGGTGCTCGCGCCGGTGCGTCGCCATGTACGACGTCCGGATGAGCGAGCGCCCCGGCGAGCAGGCCGGGCTGACGACCGGGTTCGCGAAGACCCCCTCCTCCTCGAGGCGCTTGGCCATCTTGAAGGCGAGGTAGTCGTCCCCGACGACGATCGGGATGACGGGCGTCTCGGAGTCGCCGCAGTCGAACCCGATGGCGCGCAGGCTCGTCATCATGAAGCGGGTGTTGTCCCAGAGCTGCTGGCGGCGCTCCGGCTCGGACTCGATGACGTCGAGGGCCGCGAGGACGGCGGCGACGGAGGCCGGCGGCGGGGCGGCGGTGAAGATGAGCGCCCGCGCCTTGTGCTGGATGTACTTGATGGTGTCCGGGTCCCCGACGACGAACCCGCCGACGGCGGCGAGCGACTTCGAGAACGTCCCCATGATGATGTCGACCTTGTCCTCGAGGTCGAAGTGCTCGGCGGTGCCGCGGCCGTTCTTCCCGAGGACGCCGACTCCGTGGGCGTCGTCGACCATGAACGCCACGCCGTGCTCCCCGCAGACGCGGGCGTACTCCGGGAGGGGGGCGATGTCGCCCTCCATGGAGAAGACGCCGTCGACGACGAGGAGGCGGCCGCCCTTGTCCGAGCTCGATCGAAGGAGCCGGTCGAAGTCCGCGGCGTCGTTGTGCTTGAACTTGCGGACCTCGGCGCCGACCGCGAGACGCGCGCCGTCGTAGATGCAGGCGTGGTCCTGCCGGTCGAGGTAGATCGTGTCGCCCTTCGTCGGAAGCGTCCCGATGACGCCGAGGTTGGCGAGGAAGCCCGTCGAGAAGGTGATGCAGGCCGGCTTCTTCATGAAGGCGGCGAGCCTCTCCTCGAGCTCGATGTGGATGTCCAGCGTCCCGTTCAGGAACCGGCTCCCGGCGCAGCCCGCGCCGTACTTCTTCACGGCCGCGATCGCCGCTTCCTTGACCTTGGGGTGGGAGGTCAGGCCGAGGTAGTTGTTCGACCCGAGCATCACCATCTCCCGGCCCTTCATGGTGACCACCGGGTCCTGCCCCGACTCGATCGTCCGGAAGTAGGTCCAGACCCCGGCGGCCTTGATCTCGTCGGGGACCGTGTACTTCCGGCACTTGTCGAGAATCGAGACCCGCGCCCTCTCGGGGGCTTCGACCGCGGGCTTGAGCGCGGACATCCTCATATTCCTCCGCAATGCCAACCGTCCACCCGGGAACCGGGCGGCTGGCAAACGGGGCGGATCTTACCACCCGGCCCTCGATGCAAGCCCCGACGGGTCCCGAATCGACCGAGCCTCCTACCGAACCCCCTCGGCCGAGCCCCCGGCGCCTCGCGTATCCTCTCCCGGCGTAAGGAGTTCGCATGCGCCTGCGGGTCCTCTTCCCGGCCGCCGCCCTGTGCGCTTCCCTCGCCTCCCCCGAGGGCCGAGCGCTCCCCGAGCCTGCCCGGATCGTCCGGTACGACATCCGCGCTTCGCTCGACGCGGAGAGGCACGAGCTGCTCGGAACGGAGACGATCCGGTGGACGAACCCCGGAGGCGTCGGCGTCGGGGAGCTGAAGCTCCACCTCTACTGGAACGCCTTCCGGAACAACCGCTCGACCTTCTTCCGGGAGTCGGGGGGAAGGCTCCGGGGCGACCGGGCGGACGAGGACGCGGGCTTCGGCTCGATGGACGTGACGTCGATCACGTCCGGTGGTCTCGACCTCCTGCGCCACGCGCGCTTCGAGGCGCCCGACGACGGCAACCGCGACGACCGGACGCTCCTCTCCGTCCCGCTTCCGGCCGCCGTTCCGCCGGGCGGGACCGTACAGCTCGAGGTCGCCTGGAAGGGGCGCTTCCCGAAGGTCTTCGCGCGCGCGGGCTACGTCCGCGACTTCCACATGGCCGGGCAGTGGTACCCGAAGCTGGCGGTCTTCGAGCCGAAGGGAACGCGGCGCCGCGCCGAGCCCGGGTGGAACGCCCACCAGTACCACGCGAACTCCGAGTTCTACGCGGACTGGGGCGACTACAGGGTCGCCCTCACGGTCCCCGAGCGGTTCGTCGTCGGCTCGGCCGGCGCGCTCGTCTCGGAGACGCGGACGAACGGGAAGAAGACGCTCGTCTACGAGCAGGAGTCGATCCACGACTTCGCCTTCACGGCCGACCCGCGCTACGTCGTGAAGGAGGCCGTCTGGGACCCGGAGAGGGACCTCCCCGCCGCCGAGGTCGCCCGGGCCGCGAGGCTCCTCGGACGGACGGAGAAGGAGCTCCGCGCCGGCTTCCGGAAGGTCGCGCTCCGCTACTACATGCAGCCCGACCACGTGGCGCAGTGGACGCGCTACCTCGACGCGCACAGGTGGGCGCTGACCTGGCTCGGGCTCTACGCCGTCCCCTACCCCTACGCGCAGTCGAGCTGCGTCGACCCGCCCGAGGACGGGATGGGCGCCGCGGGGATGGAGTACCAGACGATCTTCACCGCCGGGACGGCCCGCGTCCTCGGCGTCTGGCCGCTCACGGGCCTCCGCCCGCAGGAGATGGTCGTCATCCACGAGTTCGGCCACGGCTGGTGGTACGGCCTCCTCGCCTCGAACGAGTTCGAGGAGAGCTGGATGGACGAGGGGGTCAACTCGTTCACCGAGTACGAGATGATGGACCGGCGCTACGGCGGGATGGTGACGCTCCCGTTCGGCGCGCGCATCTCGAGCTTCGACGAGGGGCGGATCAAGGTGATCGCCGCGCGGGAGGCCGACCGGCTCGTGACCCCGTCGTGGCGGTTCGCCGACGAGCCCTCCTACGCGCGCAATTCCTACGCCCGCGGCGCGACGGCCGTCGACCAGGTGCGCCGCATCCTCGGCGAGGAGACGTTCTGGCGCGCCTTCAAGGCGTACGCCGAGCGGTGGCGCTTCGACCACCCGACGACCGAGGACTTCCTCGACGCGTTCCGGCCGTACGCCGGGGGCCGGCTCGAGCCGCTCATCCGCGAGACCTGGTACGGGAATGGGAAGGTCGACTTCGCCGTGAGCCGCGTCTCGAGCCGCGAGGCCGCGCCGTTCGAGGGGTACGACGACCGCGGGAAGAAGGTCGCCGCGCCGAAGAAGAAGGACCGGAAGGCGAAGACGAGCTGGGAGTCGACGGTCCTCCTCACGCGGACCGGGACGATCCCGCTCCCCGTCGACGTCGTCCTGACGTTCGAGGACGGCGCGACGTGGACGAAGAGCTGGGACGGCAGGGCCCCGTGGCTGCGGCTCCGGGCGACGTCCGCCTCCCGCCTCACGAAGGCCGAGGTCGACCCCGGCCGGAGAATCGTCCTCGACGCCGACCCGTGGAACAACGCCCGGCGCCTCGAGCCCGTCCGCGGCGCCTCGGCCGCGGCCAAGGTCCGGGCCTACGCCGTCCACGGCGTCCAGATCCTCCTCTCCTCCCTCTGGCCCCTCCTCTGACGGAGCGACGCCGATGACAGAGCGCCCTTCCCCGTTCCGCGCCGGCCTCGGAGCCGCTTTCACGCACCGCCGCCTCGCCGGCGTCCTCTGGCTCTCTCTCGTCCTCTCCTCGCTCCCCTCGTGGTTCGCGTTCGGGCCGCTCCTCGCCCCTCTCGACGAGGGGCCGTTCCGCGAGAAGGTCCTCGCGGGATGGGACTCCTGGGCCTTCGTCAGCTTCCTCGGGCTGAAGCCGAAGGAGACCGGCGTCGCCCTCGCGGCCGTCGGCTGCGGGCTCGCCCTCGCCGTCCTCCTCGACCTCCTCCTCGTCAGCGGGGCGATCCGCGTCCTCCTCTCCGGCCTTCCCCGGCCCGCCCTCCGGCGGACGGTGGCCGAGGGCGCCGCCCTCTTCCGCCCCGTCGCCTGGGCCTTCGCCCGCTACGCGCTGTCGGTCTCCCTCCGGGTCGGGCTCTTCGTCGCCCTGCCGGTCGCGCTCCTCTTCAAGGCCGCGGAGCACGCGGCGCCGAACGGCCCGCTCGCCACGCTCGGCGCGGCCTGGGCCGTCGCCGGCTCGATCCTCGTCGTCGCCGTCGCAAACGTCCGCTTCTCGCTCGCCCGGATCGCGCTCGCCCGGGGAGAGGCGTCGAACGCCCGCCGCGCCTACGCCGCCGCCGGGAAGGTCCTCAAGGGGGCGCGGCTCAGGGGCGCGGGCCTCTGGCTCGCGTGGGCCGCGCTCGGCCTCGCCGTCCAGGCGGTGTTCACGTCCCTCGGCGTCCGGATGAACCCGGCGGGGGGCGCCGGCCTCGCCGCGCTCGTCCTCGTCCGGCAGGCCGGCTTCTGGCTCCTCGCCGCGACGCGGGTCGGCTTCCAGGCCTCTCTCCTCGCGTTCGCCGACGCCCGGCGGCCCCTCCCGCCGCTCCCGCTCGCGCACCCGGTCTCCCCCGCGCCGAAGGAGGCCCCCGCGGAGGCGTAAACACGAATCCGCCGGTACAATCACCCGTTGCCCTCGGCGTCGCGGAGCCGGCCTCCAGCGGCCCACCGGCAAAGGGAGGTTCCCAAAGACATGAGCGTGAGTCAGCTCGCGAAGTCCATCGCGGAGTCGCCGACGCTCCGCCTGACCGAGCAGGCCCGTCTCCTGCGCGAGAAGGGCGAGGCCGTCGTCCACCTCGGCGCGGGCGAGCCGAAGAACAAGGCCCCGATCGCCGCGATCCTCGCGGCCGCTTCCAAGCTCAACGGCGGCGACGTGAAGTACACGCCGGCCGACGGCACCCCGGGCCTGAAGAAGCAGGTCATCCGGTACACGGAGGAGAACTACGACCGCGTCGTCGCCCCCGAGAACGTCATCGTCTCGGCCGGGGCGAAGCAGTCGGTCTTCAACATCCTCTACTCGGTGCTGAACCCGCAGGAGGAGGTCGTCATCCTCGCCCCCTTCTGGGTCAGCTACCCCGAGATGGTGAAGATGTGCTACGGCGTCCCGGTCATCGTGAAGGCCGAGGACGGCGGCTTCGTGCCGCGGGCCGAGGACATCGAGAAGGCCGTCGGGTCGCAGACGCGGGTCATCATCTGCAACAGCCCGAACAACCCCTCGGGCGCCCTCTACCCCGAGAGCCTCGTCGCCTGGCTCGTCGACTTCTGCGAGCGCAAGGGGATCTGGCTCATCATGGACGACATCTACCACAAGCTCGTCTTCGACGGGAAGAAGTCGCCCAACCCGTTCAAGTACACGAAGAAGGACACCGAGACGTCCAAGGTCATCGCGGTGAACGGCGTCTCGAAGCTCTACGGGATGACCGGCTTCCGGATCGGCTGGGCGATCGCCCCGCGGCCGCTCGTCCAGATCATGACGAACGTCCAGGGGCAGATCACGACGACCGTCTCCGTCCTCCTCCAGGCGGCGGCGGAAGGGGCGATGTCGGGCCTCCAGAGCGCCGTCGAGAGCCTCCGGATGACGCTCGAGAACAACCGGAACGTCATGCTGCAGGAGCTCGCGTCGTTCAGCGGCGTGAAGACGATCAAGCCCGACGGGACCTACTACTGCCTCCCCGACTTCCGGGCCTACTCCCAGAAGTCGGTCGAGCTCTCGGACTTCCTCCTCAAGAAGGCGCTCGTCGTCACCGTCCCGGGCCGCGAGTTCGGGATGGAGGGCTACCTCCGTCTCTCTTATGCGGGATCGATCAAGGAGATCACGGAAGGGATCTCCAGGATGAAGTGGGCGCTCGACCCCAACGCCCCCAACGAGATCTACGTGGGCGACAAGAAGCTCGTGAGGGACTGGCTGTGAACAACCTCCTCGACATCAGGACTCCCGCCGAGGGCGAGGCCGCGGCGCGGAAGGCCGACTACGGCCTCGCCAACCACGGCCTCGCGAACGTCCGTAAGGCCTACTGGAACCTCCCCGGCGAGGCTCTCTACGAGGAGATCGCCTTCCGCCGCGAGGCGCGCATCGTCGCGGGCGGCCCCGTCGTCGCCCACACGGGCAAGCACACGGGCCGCGCCGCCAACGACAAGGCGGTCGTGAAGGAGGCCTCCACCGAGGGTCACGTCTGGTGGGGCCCCTACAACCGCCCCTACAGCCCCGAGAAGTTCAACGACCTCTTCAACCGGCTGCAGGGCTACTTCCAGGGGCGCGACGTCTTCGTGCAGGACGTCTACGCCGGGGCCGACCCGGCCTACCGCGTCCCGGTCCGGATCATCACGGAGAAGGCGTGGCACAGCCTCTTCGTCAGGAACATGTTCATCCTCCCCGAGACGCTCGAGGAGTACCGCAGGCACGTGCCGGAGTTCACGGTCATCGCGGCCCCCGGCTTCCAGGGCTTCCCGCCGATCGACGGGACGAACGCGCAGACGTTCATCACGCTCAGCTTCGAGCAGAAGCTCTGCCTCATCGGGAACACCGAGTACGCGGGCGAGATCAAGAAGTCGGTCTTCACCGTCCTCAACTACCTCCTCCCGCTCGACGGCGTCCTCTCGATGCACGCCTCCGCGAACGTCGGGAAGGAGGGCGACTCCGCTCTCTTCTTCGGCCTCTCCGGCACCGGCAAGACGACGCTCTCGGCCGATCCGAAGCGGCGCCTCATCGGAGACGACGAGCACGGCTGGAGCGACGAGGGGATCTTCAACGTCGAGGGGGGCTGCTACGCGAAGGTGATCCGCCTCTCGCCGCAGGCCGAGCCCGAGATCTTCTCGACGACCCACCGCTTCGGGACGATCCTCGAGAACGTCGTCTACGACCCTGTGACCCGGAAGATCGACCTCGACGACGAGGGGATCACCGAGAACACCCGCGGCTCCTACCCGCTCGAGTTCATCGCGAACGCCGTCCCCGACAAGAAGGCCGGCCACCCGAAGAACATCATCTTCCTCACGTGCGACGCGCAGGGGGTCCTGCCACCGATCGCGCGCTTGACGCCCGACCAGGCGCTCTACCAGTTCATCTCCGGCTACACGTCGAAGATCGCCGGCACCGAGGCCGGCCTCGGCAAGGAGCCCGAGCTGACCTTCTCGGCCTGCTTCGGCGGGCCGTTCATGGTCCACCACCCCTACTTCTACGCCGACCTCCTGAAGCGGAAGATCGAGCGCTACGGCGTCAGCTGCTGGCTCCTGAACACCGGCTGGGTCGGCGGCCCGTACAACGTCGGCAAGCGGATCTCCATCCGCTACACCCGCGCCCTCCTCGACGCGGCGCTCGACGGCTCGCTCCACGGCGTCGAGTTCGTGAAGGACCCGATCTTCGGCTTCGAGGTCCCGAAGAGCTGCCCGAACGTCCCCGACCACGTCATGGACCCCTCGAGCTCCTGGCCCGACAAGGCGCTCTACGCGAGCCGCTACCGGCAGCTCGCGCAGCGCTTCGTCGAGAACTTCAAGAAGTTCGAGGACGGCTGCGCCCCCGAGGTGATCGCCGCGGGGCCGAAGGTCTAGCTCCCGGAACCCGACACGACCCGGATTCGAGGGGAGCCCGCGAGAGCGGGCTCCCCTCGCGCTTTCGGCACGGTTCCCGGCGAAAGGCCGCGCCCTGCTGTAGAGTCGGGCGACTTTCGATCCCGAAATCCGCCCCCCGGCTCCAGGAGGTTCCCGGCTTGGCTCGATCACCGGCAGAAGGCCCGCTCGCGGCGTTTTCCGCGCGCGCTTCGTGGCCCCTCCTCCTGCCGCTCCTCTCGGCGCCCCTCCTCACCGCGGTGCTCGGCAAGGCCGTCCGCGCGATCGCCGGCCTGCCCCACGGCCGTCTCCTGCCGCCCGGTGAGCTCGCCGTGCAGCTCGTCCTCGCGTACGCCCTCGCCGCGATCGCCCGGCGGCCCGTGCCGTTTCTCCTCGCGCAGGCGTTCGCCGTACTCGCCTGCCACGCGGGGCAGGCGTTCCGGGTGTCGGCGATGGGAGGCCCCATCCGGCCCCTCGACCTGCTCGCCGCTCCCGAGCTCGTCCGGATCCTCGATCTGCGCTGGGCGAGCGTTCTCGCGGCTCCGATCGCGCTCGTCGCGGCGCTCGTCGTCGGGAACCTCGCGTTCCGACGCCTCCCGGCCGCGGCCGCCGCGGGGGGCGCCGCGCTCCTCGCGGCCGCCCTCGCGTTCCGCCCGGGCCTCGCGGCGGCCCTCGCGGACGGAGGCATGCCGTACGTCCCGTGGAGACCGACGGAGAACATGCTCCGGCAGGGACCGACGGGGTACCTCCTCGGCGAGCTCGCCCGCCTGCGCCTCGAGCGCCGGGACCCGCCGACCCGCGACGAGGTGCGGACGGCTCTCGCCTCCGCCCCGGTCGAGACGCGAGGGGACTTCCGGCCGGGCGGGCCCGGGCCCGCCCGGCGCGACGTCGTCCTGATCCTCCTCGAGTCGTTCTGGGACCCGTCGCTCCTGCGCGCGGCCGGGTTCGACCGGGACCCCGTCGACCCGAGCCTCCGCGCCCTGTGGAGGGCCGGCGGCAATGCCACCGCGCTCAGCCCGGAGTTCGGCGGCGCGACGGCGAACTGCGAGATGGAGGTGCTGTGCGGGATCCCGACGCGCCTCGTCCTGCCCGGCATCGCGTTCGCCTCGGGACTCCCGAACGACCTTCCGTGCCTCCCGACCCTTCTCTCGCGCGAGGGGCTCGCCGCGGAGGCCTTTCATCCCAACGACGCGGACTTCTGGAGCCGGGACACGGCCTATCCCCGGATCGGCTTCTCGCGCTTCCACGCGGCGGACGAGTTCGTCCTCGACGACCTCGACGGCGACCGCCTCTCGGACGAGTCGCTCTTCCGGCAGGTGAGGGACCAGACCCGGGCGGCGGCCGGCGCCGGGCCCCGGCTCACCTACGTCCTCACCCTCACGGGCCACTGGCCGTATCCCCTCGGCGAGAGGCGACGGGCCGACGCCGTCTCCGCGGCCTCGGCGCCGCCCGAGGTGGGGGCCTACGCGACGTCGATCCTCCACACGTCCCGCGCGCTCGCCTCCTTCGTCGAGCAGGTCCTAGCGGCCTCACCCGACGCCCTCGTCGTCGCCCTCGGCGACCACCTTCCCGTCCTCGGGGAGAGCCTCGACGTCTACGCCGAGTCCGGCCTCTTCGACGAACGCGGGATCGAGGAGACGCCGGAGGCGTTCCGAGCCGTGGCGTCCGTGCCCCTCCTCGTCGTGGACGGCCGGAACGGACCGGTGGACGTCGGGACGATCAGCCAGTTCGAGCTGCCGGCGCTCGTCCTCGGGAGGCTCGGCCTGCCCGTCCCTCCCTGGATGTCGGCGCTCCTCCCACCCGCCGGCTGGCACTTCCGTCCCCGGGACCAGGGGGTGCTCGTCCTCTCCCCCGACGGAGCGAGCCGCCTCTGCCTCTCGAGGGAGCAGGCGCCCGCGTGCGAGGTCGCGTTCCTGTGGCTGCAGCGGGCGCGGGTCGTCGCCCGCGACCTCGTCGAGGGCCGGCAGTTCAGCCTCTCGACTCCGCCGAACGAGGGCGCCCCGCCCGCCCCGCCCGTCGCCGACAATGGCGGCGGAGGAACCGATGCGATCTCTCGTCCTCGCGGCCCTTCTTCTCGCCCCGCCCACGGCGCAGGCGGCCCGGCCCGCCGACCTGATCCTCACGGGAGGTAAGGTCTGGACGGCCGAGCCCGGGCGGCCGCCCGCGCAGGCCGTCGCGGTGCGCGGCGGGAAGGTCGTCTTCGTCGGAAGCGACGCGGAGGCCGCGAGGTGGAAGGGGCCGAAGACGACGGTGGTCCCGCTCGGCGGCCGGCTCGTCACGCCGGGCTTCGAGGACGCGCACATGCACCTGATGAGCGGGGCGCGGAACCTCGAGCGGCTCGACCTCGGCGGGGAGACGACGCTCGCGGGCCTCTCGGAGAGGATCCGCCGCTTCGCCGCGGCGAACCCGAAGAGCCCGTGGGTCGTCGGGCGCGGCTGGGTCTACGGCTCCTTCCCCGGGGGCCTGCCGACGAGGGAGCAGCTCGACGAGGTCGTCCCCGACAGGCCGGCCTACATGGACGGCTACGACGGCCACACCGGGTGGGCCAACAGCCGGGCGCTCGCCCTCGCGGGGATCACGAAGGAGACGAAGGACCCGGTCAACGGCGTCATCGTCCGCGACCCGAAGACGGGAGAGCCGACGGGCGCGCTCAAGGAAGCGGCGGGGAGCCTCGTCGAGGACCTCATCCCCGAGCCGACTTCCGAGCGGCACTACGCGCTCCTCCTCCGGGCCCTGGAGATGCTGAACCGCGACGGGATCACCGCGGTCCAGGACGCGGGCTGGACGAAGGAGGAGGCCGAACGCTTCCTTCCGCTCCTCGAGCGGGCGCGCAGGGAGGGGAAGCTGACGGTCCGCGTACGGCTCGGCGTCGACGTCGACCCGGCCGACCCTACGCCCGGAATCGCGGAGGCCGTCCGCCTCCGGAAGCTCTACCCAGAGGGCCCGATCGTATTCGGCGGCGTGAAGGGGTACGTCGACGGCGTCATCGAGGCGCACACCGCCGCGATGCTCGCGCCGTACTCCGACGACGCCTCGCTCGGCTCCGGGACGCCGCGCTGGGCGAAGGAGGCGCTCGACCGAGCGGTCGCCGCGGCCGACCGGGAGGGGCTCCAGGTCTGGCTCCACGCCATCGGCGACCGCGGCATCCGGATGGCGCTCGACGCCTACGAGGCCGCGGCGAAGGCGAACGGCCCGCGCGACCGGCGGCACCGCGTCGAGCACGTCGAGGCGGTCTCGGCGGCCGACGCCCCGCGCTTCGGCGCCCTCGGCGTCGTCGCCGCGATGCAGCCGCTCCACGCGAACCCCGACCAGAACAACGCGGACGTCTGGTCGAAGAACGTCGGGCCCGAGCGCGAGAGCCGCGGCTTCGCCTGGCGCCTCATCGAGAACGCCGGAGGGAGGATCGCCTTCGGGAGCGACTGGCCCGTCGTGACGCCCGACGTCTTCCGCGGCCTCTACTGCGCCGTGGCTCGGAAGACCCCCGAGGGGACGCCCGCCGGGGGCTGGCAGCCGCAGCTCGCCGTGAGCGTCGAGAGCGCCCTCCGGCACTACACGGTCGACGCGGCCTTCGCCGGCTTCGCGGAGAAGGAGCGCGGCTCGATCGCCGTCGGGAAACGGGCCGACCTCGTCGTCCTCTCCCGCGACGTCCTCTCCGGGCCGCCGGAGGAGATCCTGAAGGCGAGGGCGCTCCTGACGCTCTTCGGCGGGAAGACGGTCTGGCGCGACCCGGGGCTCTGAGGAGGCCCCGGGGTCAGAGCGACGCGGCGAGCCGCGTCCCCGTCTCGATCGCCCTCTTCGCGTCGAGCTCGGCGGCGACGTCCGCGCCGCCGACGAGGTGCACCTCCACCCCCGCCGCGCGGAGCGGCGCCTCGAGCTCGCGGAGAGGCTCCTGCCCCGTGCAGAGGACGACGTGGTCCACCTCGAGGAGCCGCGTCCTCTCTCCCTTCTCGCCGAAGCTCACCGTCAGCCCGCGGTCGTCGACCCGTTCGTAGCGGGCGCCCGCGATCATCTCGACGTCCTTCATCTTGAGCGAGGCGCGGTGAATCCAGCCCGTCGTCTTCGCGAGGCCGGCCCCGGGACGCGTCTTCTTCCGCTGCAGGAGGTAGACCTTCCGGGCCGGCGGCTCGGGGCGCGGCTTCGTCACGCCTCCCGCCTCGACCTCGGGGTCCGTGACGCCCCACTCCCTCATCCACGTCGCCAGGTCCGGGCCGGCCGCCCCGGCGGGCCTCGCCCCGTGGACGAGGAACTCCGCGACGTCGAACCCGATCCCCCCCGCGCCGACGACGGCGACCGTCCGCCCCACCTCCGCGCCGCGCAGGAGGACGTCGACGTAGGTGAGCACCTTGGGGTGCTCCTGCCCCGGGATCCGCGGGTCGCGCGGGACGACGCCCGTCGCGAGGACGACGTCGTCGTACCTCCCGGCGGCGAGCTCGTCGGCGGAGGCGCGCGCGCCGAGCCTCACCGTCACGCCCGTCTTCCCGAGCTGCCGGCGGAAGTAGCGGAGCGTCTCGGCGAACTCCTCCTTGCCGGGGACCCGCATCGCCATCCGGAACTGCCCGCCGATCTCCTCGGCCGCCTCGAAGAGGGTCACGTCGTGCCCCCGCTCCGCGAGCGTCGTCGCGCAGGCGAGGCCGGCCGGGCCGGCGCCGACGACGGCGACCCGCTTCCGCGCCGGGGCCTTCCCGACGACGAGGACCGTCTCGCGCGCGGCGCGCGGGTTGACGAGGCACGTCGCGGGCTTCCCGCTGAAGACGTGGTCGAGGCACGCCTGGTTGCAGGCGATGCACGTGTTGATCTCGTCGGCGCGCCCCTCGGCCGCCTTCCTGACGAACTCCGGGTCGGCGAGGAGCGGCCGGGCCATCGAGACCATGTCGGCCGAGCCCTCCGCGAGGATCCGCTCGGCGACTTCCGGGACGTTGATCCGGTTCGTCGTGCAGAGCGGGATTCCGACCTCCCCCTTCAGCTTGCGCGTCACCCAGGCGAACGCCGCGCGCGGGACGCTCGTCGCGATCGTCGGGACGCGCGCCTCGTGCCAGCCGATCCCGGTGTTGAGGATCGTCGCGCCCGCCGCCTCGACCGCCTTCGCGAGCTTCACGATCTCGGGCCAGGTGCTCCCGCCGGGGACGAGGTCGAGCATCGAGAGGCGGTAGACGACGATGAAGTCCTTCCCGACCTCCTCGCGGAGCCGTGCGACGATCTCGACGGGGAGCCGCATCCGGTTCTCGTACGGGCCGCCCCAGGCGTCCGTCCGCCGGTTCGTCCGCGTCACGAGGAACTCGTTGACGAAGTACCCCTCCGAGCCCATCACCTCGACGCCGTCGTAGCCCGCCTCGCGGGCGAGGACGCCCGCCCTCACGAACGCGCGGATCTGCCGTTCGACGCCGGCCGCCGAGAGCGCTCGCGGCGTGAAGGGCGTGATCGGCGACTTGAGCCGCGACGGGGCGACCGAGAGGGGCGAGTAGCCGTAGCGCCCCGCGTGCAGGACCTGGAGCGCGATCTTCCCTCCCTCGGCGTGGACGGCGTCCGTCACCGTCCTGTGGAGGCGGGCGGCCCCCTTCGTCGCGAGCCGCCCTCCGAAGGGCGAGAGCCACCCCTCGACGTTCGGGGCGAAGCCTCCCGTCACGATGAGGCCGACCCCGCCGCGGGCGCGCTCGGCGAAGTAGGACGCGAGGCGCGGGAACGTCGCCCTCCGGTCCTCGAGCCCCGTGTGCATCGATCCCATCAGGACGCGGTTGGGGAGCGTCGTGAAGCCGAGGTCGAGCGGGGCGAGGAGGTGCGGGTACGTCGCCATCGGGGAATTATCGGGCCGGGCCCGCCCCGGAGCGCGCCGCGAGGAGGAAGAGCGCGCCCGACGCGCGCCCCGCGAGGACGGCCGTGGTCGCGACGATCGCCGCCGGCCCCGGGCTGAAGCCGACGCCGGCGAAGAGGACCGCCGCGAGGACGGCGAGCTCGACGAGCGTCCCGAGCGTCACGAGGCGGGTCGTCCGGAGCATCACGAGGCGGGCGTGCATCCACACGACGACCGTGGCGAAGGCCGGCATGAGGACGAGGACCGCCGCGGAGGACCGGGCGAGCGGCACGAGCGCGGCGTCGAGCCCCGTCACCCCCGCGAACCAGAGCCCCGCCGCCGGCGTGAGGACGACGAGCGCCATCGCGGCCGACGCGAGGCCGCCGAGCCGCGCCGCGAAGCTCCGGAGGGAGCGGAGCGCGGCGTCGCCCCCGCGGCCGAGCGCGATGACGACCTCCTGGAACGCCATCGCCGGGCAGCGGAAGAGGAAGCCGAAGGAGTTGACGACGGGCAGGACGGCGAGCGACTCGACGGGGAGGTTCCCGCGCCCCACGAAGAACGTCACGAGCGGCTGCGAGGCCATGTTCATGAGGGGCGTGACGGCGAGGGGCCAGTAGAACCGCTGGATGTCGCGGAAGGTCGGCACGTCGCCCGGGGAGGCGGGCGGCCTCCGCGCGAGGCGGAGCCGCTCGCCCCGCGCCCACGCCCAGGAGACCGCGGCCTCGACGACGACGCCC
The DNA here is from genome assembly GCA_039812785.1 of Thermoanaerobaculia bacterium. GTDB lineage: Bacteria > Acidobacteriota > Thermoanaerobaculia > UBA5066 > UBA5066 > UBA5066. Next base: position 16,825 of record JBDIBE010000002.1, read on the forward strand.
GCCGAGAGGGCCCCCGCGCCGACGACCGCCCCCTCGACACGGCTCGAGAGGAAGAGCGCGAGCCCCGTCCCGGCCATCGTCGCGAGGCGGACGACGGTCCCGTACGCGACGAGGCGCGTCCGTCCCGCCGCGATCAGGATCCCCTGCTGGAACCGCCGGAAGCCGATCGCCGCGGGCCACGGCAGGAAGACCGCGACCGCGAGCCGCGCGCGGACCGCCACCTCGGGCGGGAGCGCGAGGACGCGCGCGGAGAGGAGGTCGAAGACGGGCGGGAACGCGGCGAGCGCCATCGCGACCGTCACGCCGCCGTTGAGGAGCGCCGCGAAGCGGCCGACGCGGCGAAGGCTCTCGCGGTCGCGCGCGAGGGCCGTCGTCGCCGAGAGGAGCATCATGATCGGCGCCTCGGCGACGAACGCGAAGGCGAGCGCCACGCCGAACGCCGCGAGGTTCAGGGTCGGCTCGGCCATCCGCGCGACGAGCGCCGCGACGAAGGGCCCCTCCGTCGCCATCATCAGCCACGTCGCCGCGAGCGGGAGCCAGAAGCGGAGGATCGTGCCGGGCGCGAGCGCCGCCTCGCGGCCCTCGCCGGCGGGCCCGCCCGGAGCCGGTTCCCCGGGCGTGCCGGCCTCCTCGCCCTCCGCCGCGCTCATCGATCCGATGTTGGCACAGGCGCTTTGCTACGTCGTCGCATCGCCACGGCCGCGACGGAGCGAGGCAGAGCCTGACCCGCCTCCCGGGTCACCGGACGATCCGCGGGATCAGCGACGAACCCACCCCGTCGGGTCCGGCGCTCTCCCTCCGGGCTCTCGCGCGCTCGCCGGGGGAGCTTTCGTGCCGGTTGCGAGCGGCCCCTCGCGGCACGGATCGTGCGACGGGGCGCTCACGTGTCCTGCACGTTCCGCGATTCGTCCAACGCTCGATACCGGAGAGACTCGATGAAGGTGTCCAGAGCCCGTGTCGCCGCGCGTCTCGCGCGCCTCGCGCCCGCCGCCCTGCTCTTCCTCCTCGGCACGACCGGCCCGGCCGCCGCCGCCCCGCCCGCGGGAAGGGCGCGCGGCCCTCTCGGCCCCTGGCTCGACGGCTGCTCCGCGGGCTTCCGGCTCGCGTCGATGCCGAGCGCCTGGACCGTCGCCTCCGGGCAGCCGGTGAAGGTCTTCACGCGGCTCGCCGTCGACTTCGACGGCCTGCCGGAGGACCAGTACACCGTGTCGGTCTCGCCCGACGGAGAGAAGTCGTTCCGCCTCGTCGGCTACGCCTCCGGCTTCCTCCGGGCCGAGGTCCGGGCCGCGGGCTCCGCCGAGCCGATCGCCGTCCTCACCGGCGCCCGGTTCGACACCGAGAGCCACGCCCCCGCCGTCCTCACCTGGTCGGGCCTCGACCGGCACGGGAAGCCGGCCGCCCCCGGCGCTTACGAGATCGAGGTCCGGGGCCGGCTCCTCCCGGCGTGGGCCGAGGGCTTCGTCGCCGGGGAGCTCGGCTACGCCGACCTCGACGGCTTCTCGGAGGCGGCCGAGGCGTGCACCCGCGTCCTCCGCGTCGAGGTCGTCCCGGGGATGCGGCGGGCGCCTCTCGCCGCCGCGGCGTTCGCGGCGTCGTGCGCCCCGCCGCCCGCGAGCTACTACGACACCGTCGACGCGTCGAGCCCGGCCGCGCTCCGCGCCTCGCTGCACGCCGTCATCGACGACCACGTCCGCTTCCCGTACACCTCCTCCACGACGGACACGTGGGACATCCTGAACGACGCCGACGAGAACCCCGACGACCCGTCGACCGTCCTCGACCTCTACAGGAACGCCACCTTCGCCGACGGCTGCTCGACCGGGTGCGCCTGGAACCGGGAGCACACCTGGGCGAAGTCGTACGGCTTCCAGACCGAGAGCGGCTCCGCCGCCACGCCCTACACGGACGCGCACCACCTCCGCGCGACGGACAACTCCTACAACTCCGCCCGCTCGAACCTGCCGCACGGCGCGTGCACCTCCGGCTGCGCGACCTACCCGACCGACGTGAACGCCGGCGCCGGCGGCGCGGCCGAGGTCAACCGCGGCTCGGGCGGCTCGGTCTCCTGCACGACGCCCGCGGCGGGAATGGCGTGGGAGACCTGGGACCATCGCAAGGGCGACGTCGCCCGCTCCATCCTCTACATGGACGTCCGCTACGAGGGTGGCACGGGGCCGCTCGGCGCCGAGCCCGACCTGATCGCCACCGACGACCTCGCCCTCATGTACGCCGAGACGACGAGCTGCGGCGACGGCTACCAGCCCGTCGCGTACCACGGCATCCTCTCGACGCTCCTCGCCTGGCACGCGGCCGACCCGCCCGACGCCGACGAGATGCGGCGCAACGACCAGGTCTGGTGCTACCAGCAGAACCGCAATCCCTTCGTCGATCACCCGGAGTGGGTCGACTGCCTCTACCGCGGGAGCTGCGGCGGCGGGAATCCGGGCGTCTCCTTCGCCGGCATCCAGACGGCGACCGACGCCGCCCCCTGCTCCGCGACCGGGGTGACCGTCTCCTGGCCGGCCCCGTCGGCCTGGAACGACGGCTGCGCCTCGGGCTGCAGCCGCGGCTTCCGCGTCCTGCGCAGCGGCGCGGCGCTCTCCTCCGGCGGCTGCGCGGCCCCGCTCGCCGCGACGGCGACGTCCTGCACGGACACGACCGCCGTCGCCGGCTCGGCGTACACGTACGCCGTCGAGGCCTTCAACGCCGAGGCCGAGACGAGCACGGGCGGCGCGTCGCTCGCCGCGACGGACCGGACGAACGACGGCGCCGCGCCCGTCTTCTCCGCCAGCCCGGCGGCGGTCGCCTCCTCGACGACCTCCTTCACCGTGACCTGGACGACGGACGAGCCGTCGGACAGCCGCCTCGAGTACGGCCCGACGACGGCCTACGGCGCCGCCGTCACCGCCGCCGCGATGGTCACGTCGCACTCCGTCTCGGTGACCGGCCTCGCCGCCGGCACGACGTACCACTTCCGGGCCGGCTCGACCGACGCCTGCGGCGCCGGCCCCTCCTGGTCCGCCGACGGCACCGTCACGACACAGGCCGCCGGCGGCGGCGGGGCGGCGCTCGCGATCGGCGGCTACCGGCTGACGCAGGCGAACGCGACCTACACGTACACGATCCCGGCCGGGACCGCCGTCCCCGCCGACGGCTACGTCGTCGTCGCCCGCGGCGCCGACGAGGCCGCGTTCGAGACCTACTGGGGCGTCTCCCTCGGCGCGAACGTCGTCTTCCTGAACTCGGCGGGCGCCATGCCCGTCATCAACGGCAGCGAGACCTACACGCTGACGGACGCCTCCGGCGCGCTCGTCGAGGGCCCGACGATCGCGATGGGCTCGGCCGGCGGACAGAGCATTCGCCGCAACGACCCGTGCCAGGCCGCGGGGGCCCCGGCGAGCTGGAGCGTCGGGGCCGAGAGCACGGCGACGCCGGGCTCCGGCGCGGGCGCCGGCTGCGGCGCCGGCCTCGTCGTCAACGAGTTCGCCGACGCGAGCGGCACCGGGAGCTACGTCTACGAGTTCCTCGAGCTCCACTACGACGCCCCCGCCCCCGCCGACACGACGGCCCCGGCCGTCTCGATCGCGTCGCCGGCCCCCGGCGCCGTGCTCTCGGGCGCCGTCTCCGTCGCCGCCACGGCCACCGACGCGGTCGGCGTGACGAAGGTCGAGTTCCTCCTCGACGGGGCGCTCCAGGCCACGAACACGACCTCGCCCTACTCCTGGAGCTGGGCGACGACCGCCGCCGCCAACGGCAGCCACGCGCTGACGGCGAAGGCGTACGACGCCGCGGGGAACGTCGGCGCCTCCGCCGCCGTCTCCGTCACCGTGAGCAACGACACGACGGCCCCGGCCGTCTCGATCACCTCCCCTGCCGCAGGCGCCGCGGTCTCCGGCACCGTCTCCGTCGCCGCCGCGGCCACCGACGCGGTCGGCGTGACGAAGGTCGAGTTCCTCCTCGACGGCGTCCTCCAGGCCACCGATACCGCCTCTCCCTACGCCTGGAGCTGGGCGACGGCCGGCTCGGCCAACGGCAGCCACGCGCTGACGGCGAAGGCGTACGACGCCGCGGGGAACGTCGGCGCCTCGGCCTCGGTCGGCGTCACGGTGAACAACGCGACGGGGACGAGCGTCGGCGGCTGGAAGATCGTCCAGGCGAGCTCCACGATCACCTACACGATCCCGGCCGGCACGGTCATTCCCGCCGGCGGCTACCTCGTCGTCGGGCGCAACGCCACGAAGGCCGCCTTCGAGGCCTTCTGGGGCGTCACGCTCGGGAGCAACGTCGTCTACCTCAGCGGCGGCGACGCCTTCCCGCAGATCAACGGGAGCGAGAGCTACACGCTCAACAACGCCGCGGGGACGAAGGTGGACGGGAAGACGATCAGCACCGGCACGGCCGCCGGCCAGTCGCTCCAGAGGAAGGACCCGTGCAACGCCGTCGGGAAGACGGCGAGCTGGACGATCGGCGCCACGACCGCGGCGACGCCGGGGCGCGGCGCCGGCGCCGGCTGCGCCGGGGGCGTGAAGATCAACGAGTTCTCCGACGCGGGCGGAACGAACAGCTACGTCTACGAGTTCGTCGAGCTGCACAACGACAACTGAGAAGCGCCTTTCGCCGCAGAAGGGGAGCCCGCGAGAGCGGGCTCCCCTTCTGCGTGGCCTCGCCCCCGCGCCCCCGCCGACGCCCTGCCGGCATAGACTCCCCCGCCATGGCGCCGCCGCTCCCGATCCGCGAGTGCTACTGGGTCGTCCCGGGCCTTCTCCTCGCCGGCGAATACCCCTACTCGTTTCGGGAAGCGGAGGGACGAGACCGGCTCCGCGCCTTCCTCGCCGCGGGGATCCGCCTCTTCGTCAACCTGACGGAGCCGCGGGAGACGGGGCGCACCGGGCCGCTCGAGGCGTACGAGGACGCGCTCGCCGAGGAGGCGGAGGCGCTCGGCGTCGAGGTCCGCGTCGTCCGCCATCCCGTCCGCGACATGGGCGTCCCGGAGGACGGGGGCCTCGAGCAGATCGTCGCCGAGCTCGAGGGGGCCGTCGAGCGGGGCGAGCCGGCCTACGTCCACTGCTGGGGCGGCATCGGGCGAACGGGGACGGCCGTCGCCGCGTTCCTCTCCCGCCGCCACGCCGTGAGCGGCGACGAGGCGCTCGCCCTCCTCGCCGACCTCTGGAAAGACGTCCCGAAGAGCGAGTACTTCGTCACGTCGCCCCAGACGAACGAGCAGTTCGAGGCCGTCCGGCGCTTCGCGGCCGGCCCGGAGGCCGCGTCGTGAGCGACCGGATCGACTCCCCGTCGAACCCGCGCATCGCCGCGGCCGTCCGCGCCGTGCGCGAGGGGGAGGCGCTCCTCCTCGAGGGGGCGCGGACCCTCGCCGACGCCCTCGACGCCGGCGTCGTCCCGGGCGTCGTCTTCGCCGCGGCGGACCTGACGCCCGTCGACGAGCGGGCCGCGTCGCGCGCGCGGCAGGCCGGCTCGGAGATCGTCGAGGTCTCCGCTCGCGTCCTCGCGCGCCTTTCGGGCCTCGAGTCGACGCGCGCCCTCGTCGCCCTCGCCGACGCGCCCGAGGCGCGGCTCTCCGACCTCGCGGGCGAGCGGCTCGTCCTCCTCCTCGACGGCCTGCAGGACCCCGCGAACGTCGGCGCGATCCTCCGCGCCGCCGAGGCCTTCGGCGCGGGCGGCGTCGTCCTGACCCCCGGCACGGCCTCCCCCTTCGCGCCGAAGGCGTTCCGCGCCTCCGCGGGAAGCGCGCTCCGGGTGCCGGTCGCGAAGAACGTCCTCTCGACCGACCTCGTGACGTGGGCGCGCTCCTACGGCGCCTCGCTCGCGGGGGCCGACGCGCACCTCGGCGAGGACCCGTCGACGCTCCGCGGGGTCGCGCCGCTCGTCCTCGCGATCGGCTCGGAGGGGCACGGCCTCTCGGCGCCCGTCGTCCAGGCGCTCGACCGCCGCGTGACGATCCCCCTCTCCCCGCGCGTCGAGTCGCTCAACGCGGCGGTCGCGACGGGGATCCTCCTCTACGCGCTCTCCCCGAAGACCTCGGCCGAGAAGCGGTAGACGGCCGCGGGCGGGTTGCCCGCGCGCCACGCGTCGCCCGGGAGGCCCGCCTTCAGGCAGACCTGCGTAAGGAGGGTCGGGACGTCCCACCCCCACTCCGGCGCGACCTGCGGAAGGAGGAGCCCCGAGCGCGACCCCTTCCTCACGAAGACGCCGTGGACGCCGATCTCGATCGACGCGAGCGGGTCGGCGACCTCCTCGAACGGCGAGAGGACCGAGACGTCGACCGAGAGCCTCGGGAGGTCGCGCGGCTGGGCCGGGGCGAAGCGCGGGTCGCGAAGGAGCGCGGCGACGGCGTTCTGGGCGACGTCCTCGGCGAGCGGGCGCCACGGCTCGACGCTCCCGATGCAGCCGCGGAGCCGCCCGTCCTTCTTCCAGGTGACGAACGCGGCCCCGGGCTCGGCGAGCGCGCCCGACGGCGCCGGCATCTCGCGCCTCCCCTCGGGGAGCGAGAGCGCCTTCGCCGCGGCGTGGCGGGCGCGCCGGAGAAGCTCGGCCTTCTGCGTCTCGTCGAGCATCGCATCCTCCCCTCGCTACGCCGGGCGGCCGGCCGCCCGGAGGCCCGCCTCGACGAGGAGGCCCGTCGCGGCCGCCTCGAAGGCGTCGAGCCTTCCCGTGAAGAAGTGGTCGGCGCCCGGGACGACCCCGGCGCGGAAGCCGTGCCGCTCGGCCGTCTCGACGGCGAGCTCGCCCGCGCCGAACTGGTCCTCGGATCCCTGCACCCAGCAGACCTCGCGCCCCTCGAGGGCGCGCGCCTCCTCCTCGGGCCAGCGGTCGAGCGGGACGCCGATGAGGAGGAGGACGTCGGGCGCGACGGCGATCGCCGCGCGCGCGGCGCAGAGCGAGCCGAAGGAGAAGCCGGCGAGGACGAGCGGGCCGTCCCAGTGCCGCTCGCGCATCCACCTCACGGCCGCGACGAGATCGTCCGTCTCGCCGCGCCCCTCGTCGTACGAGCCGGCCGACGCCCCGACGCCCCGGAAGTTGAAGCGGAGGGACGGGAGGAGGAAGCGGTCGGCGAGGAGCTTCGCCGCGCGGTGGACGACCTTCGTGTGCATCGTCCCGCCGAAGAGCGGGTGCGGGTGCGCGACGACGGCGGCTCCCGCCGCGTGAGGGGGGACCCTGAGGAGCGCTTCGAGGCCGCCCGCGGGGCCGGGGAGCGTGAGCGACTGCATCCGGGCGGAGGTCACGGCGCGCGAAGTTAGCACGCGCTCCGCGGCCTCATACCTTCGCCTCCCCGTGGGCCGCCGCGTGCAGGCCGTCCGACGGCGGCCGCGCGAGGACCGAGATCGTCCCGTCCACCTCGAGGACGGCGAGCCGGCACTCGGCCACGGACGCGCAGCCGTTCTCGCGGAGCGCCTGGAGGAGCTCGCCGTGGCTGATCCGCTCCGCCTGGAGCGCCCGCTCGTCGACGTGCCCGCGGTAGACGAGCATGCGGGCCTGGCCGCGCAGCAGCTTCTCGATCCCCCTGTGGTTCGTGGCGAGATGGCCGAGAAGGCTGTTCGCCACGAGGAGGACCCCCGCCGCGACGAGCCCGCCGACGAGGGAGCTGTCGGGGCCGACCATCGCGTTCTGCACCGCGTTCGCGATGAGGAGGATGAGCGCGAAGTCGAACGGCGCGAGCTGGCCGACCTCGCGCTTGCCGCTCAGGCGGAAGCCGACGAGGATGAACGCGTAGACGACGAGGGTCCGGAGGACGATGAGCCCGATCGGACCCGGGCCGGCGAGCAGCTCCTTCATGGTCACCTCCGCGCGGGCCGACGCCCGCGGGGGCATTCTCGCGCGCGGGCGCGAGATGCCAGAATCCTTCCGTGAGCGGAAGAGCCCCGGCCCGAGCGGACGTCGCGAACGCGCCCGACGTCGCCCACCTGATCGCGACGCTGGAGGGGCTCCCGCACGACGTCGTCGTCTTCGAGGCCCAGCCCGCGGAGGACGGGAGCGTGGCCGATCTCCGCTGCGTCTTCGTGAACGCGAGCCTCGCCCGGGTCCTCGGAATGCCCGCGCACGACCTCGTCGGCAGGGGCTATTTCGAGGTCGCGCCCCCCGCCGACACCGAGGCCTTCGCTCTCTTCTGCGCGACGGCGTCGGACCGGGCCCCCCGCTCCTACGAGGCGCAGTCGCTGACGCTCGGCCGCACCAGCCGCGTCTCGGCGTTCTCGCCCGCCCCCGGCTTCGTCGCGGTCGTCTCGAAGGACGTGACGGGCGAGGCCGTGGCGCTCCACCTCCTCGAGGCGCGCGAGAGGGAGCTCCGGGAGACCCAGCGGATCGCGCGGCTCGGGACCTGGAACCGCGACCTCGTGACCGGCGCGACCGACTGGTCCGAGCAGACCTTTCGCATCCACGGGCTCGACCCCGCCGGCCCGATCCCGAGGCCGGAGGACCTCGCCCTCTTCTACGAGCCGGCGAGCGCCTCGGCGCTCCTCGCCGCGTACGAGCGCCTCAAGACCGACGGGACCCCCTACGAGGTCGAGGTCCGGCTGAAGCCCGCACCGGGCCGCGCCCGCGCCCTGATCGCGCGGGGAGAGGCCGTCCGCGACGACGACGGCCGGATCGTGAGGATCCGCGGCACGGTCGTCGACGTCTCCGAGCGGGTCGGGGCCGAGCAGATGCTCGCCGAGCTCCGCGCCGAGCTCGCCCTCGTCAGCCGAAGGACGGTCCTCGGCGAGGTCGCGAGCTCGCTCGCGCACGAGCTCAACCAGCCGCTCGCGGCCATCCTGTCGAGCGCCGAGGCCGCCTCGCGCCTGATACGCGGCGGGAGTCACTCCTGCGACGACGTCGTCGAGATCCTCGGCGACATCGCGGCCCAGACGGAACGGGCGGCCGACGTGATCCGCAAGCTCCGGGGCCAGCTCCGGCGCGACGCCCAGGCTCCGGAGGCCATCGACCTCAACGCGCTCGTCCGGGAGACGCTGCAGCTCACGGCGACCGAGGCGCGGCACCGCGGGGCCGCCGCGACGCAGGAGCTCGCCGACTTCCTTCCTCCCGTCTTCGGCGACCGGGTCCAGCTCCAGCAGGTCCTCATCAACCTGTTCCTGAACGCCCTCGACGCCGTCGAGAAGGGGCCGCGGCCGCGCCGCGCGACGATGAGGACCTGGGCCGAGGCAGGGCGCGTCTGCCTCTCCGTGACGGACTCGGGCGCGGGCATCCCGGCGGAACGGCTCGAGCGGGTCTTCGAGCCCTTCTACTCGACGAAGCCGGGCGGGCTCGGCGTCGGGCTCTCGATCAGCAGGACGCTCGCCGAGGCTCACGGCGGGAGCCTTCTCGCCGGGAACGCACCGGACGGCGGGGCCGTCTTCCTCCTGACCCTACCCGCCGCGGCGCCGCCGGACGGGACGGAGGCCCCGGGCCGATGACCCGCTTCGACCGGCTCGTCCTCCTCGTCGACGACGACGATGCCGTGCGCCGCAGCCTGAAGCGCCTCCTCGCGGCGAACGGCTTCCGGGTGGAGACGTTCGCCTCGGCCGAGGAGCTCCTCGACGCGTCCCTTCCCGAAGACACCGGCTGCCTCGTCCTCGACGTCCGGCTCCCGGGCCTCGACGGCCTCGGGCTGCAGCGCCTGCTCGCCGACCGCGAGGACGAGCTTCCGATCGTCTTCATCTCGGGGCACGGCGACGTCCCGATGAGCGTCCGGGCGATGAAGGCCGGGGCCCTCGACTTCCTCCCGAAGCCGGTGCGGGAAGCGGACCTCGTCCCCGCCGTCTCGTCCGCCCTCGAAGCGTCGCGAGTCCGCGCGGCGCGGCGGGAGGAGGTCACCCGCGCGCGGGCGACCCTCGCGCTCCTCAGCCCGCGGGAGACCGAGGTCCTCCGGTTCGTCGTCGAGGGGAAGCTGAACAAGCAGATCGCCTCCGAGCTGGGCATCGCCGTGAAGACGGTGAAGCTCCACCGCGGGCACCTGACGCGGAAGACGGGGCTGAAGTCCGTCGCCGAGCTCGTCCGGCTCGTTCAGACCGCGGGCTGAAGCGATCCGGGATTCGCCCCGCCCGGCGGTCCCGATTCACAGGGGATCCCCCGATCGGGTTAGGACCAAGGTCCTACTTCATCGACTCCGCGCCTTCGTTCATCCTTTCGGGGGATGTCCGAGTCGCGCCTGTCCGGGGCGGCCTGCCACGGGGGCGGCGCGCCAGACCGGGGGACCGCAGGCGCAGGCTCCCCGGGGTCGGGGAACGCCCCCACCGGGCCCGGCACGCCGTCGTCGCTCGACGAGGCCCTCGAGCGGGTCAGCCTCGCCGTCGAGGCGGGGCGGGCGGGGTGGTGGGAGTGGGACACCACCGCGAACGTCGTCACCTGGTCGCCGGAGGTCTGGGCGCTTTACGACGCCGACCCGCGCTCCGTCTCGTCTTCGTACGAGGCGTGGAAGGCGACTCTCCACCCGGACGACGTCGCTCCGGCCGAGGCCGCCCTCGCCGCCGCCGTCGCCGCCGGGGACGACATCCAGCTCGAGTGGCGCGTGCGGACCCGCGACGGGTCCGAGCGCTGGCTCATGACGCGCGGCCGCCCGAAGCGGAGCGGCGAGACCCGGCCCGGCCTCTACGTCGGCATCGTCATGGACGTGACCGACCTCCACGGGGCCCGGGAGGCGCGGCGGAGCTCCGAGGAGCTCCTCGCGCTCGCCTTCCGGTCGAGCCCCGCGGCCATCTCGATCTCGCGGCTGGCGGACGGCATCGTCCTCGAGGTGAACGAAGCCTGGACGCGGCTCGTCGGGATCGGCCGCGACGAGGCTGTCGGCCGCTCGCTCCTCGACCTCGGGATCTACGTCGACCCCGAGGCCCGCCGGGCCTTCGTCCGCGCCGTCGAGGCCGATGGGCACGCCCGGGGACACGAGGCCGGCCTGCGGAGCCGGAACGGAGACCTCCGTCACGTGATCCTCGCGGGCGAGAGGATCCGCGTCGACGGCGTCGACTGCGTCCTCTCCGTCCTCGAGGACGTGACGGGCCGCCGCCGCGCCGAGGAGGCGCTCCGCGAGAGCGAGGCCCGCTACCGGGCCTTCTTCGACTCCCCGGTCGTCGGCACGCTCCAGGGAGACGTCCACGGAGGGATCGTCGCCGCGAACGACGAGTTCCTGAGGATCGTCGGCTACACGCGCGAGGACCTCGCCGCCGGCCGGATCCGCTGGGACGCCCTGACGCCGCCCGAGTTCCTCCCGCTCGACGACGCCGGGATCGCCGAGGCCCGCGAGAAGGGCTCCTGCGCGCCGTACGAGAAGCAGTACGTGCGGAAGGACGGCTCGCTCGTCTGGGTCCTCGTAGGGTTCGCCCTCGTCGGCGAGAGACGCGAGGAGTCGGTCGCGTTCATCCTCGACATCTCGAGGCAGAAGGCCGCGCTCGAGGCGGTCGCCGCGAGCGAGGGACGCTACCGCGGCACCCTCGACGCGATGCTCGAAGGGTGCCAGATCCTCGGCCACGACTGGCGCTACCTCTACGTGAACGCCGCCGCCGAGGTCCACAACAGGCGGCCGACCGGCGAGCTCCTGGGGAGGAGCTACCCGGAGTCCTGGCCCGGCATCGAGGGAACGGAGGTCTTCGCGCTGATCCGCCGCGGGCTCGAGGAGCGCCTGCCCGGCTCGATGGAGAACTTCTTCACGTACCCCGACGGCAGGACCGGCTGGTTCGAGATCAAGGTTTACCCGGTCTCCGAAGGGGTCGTCGTCCTGTCCGTCGACATCACGGAGCGAAAGGTCGCCGAAGAGGCGCTCGCCTCCTCGGAGGAGCGATTCCGGGCCCTCTTCGAGCAGATGACGCAGGGCGTCGTCTACCAGGAGCGCGACGGCCGCATCACGGACGCGAACCCGGCGGCGCAGCGAATCCTCGGCCTCTCGCTCGACCGGCTGCAGGGCCGGACGTCCCTCGACCCGCGCTGGCAAGCGCTCGACGAGCACGGCGAGCCTCTTGCCGGGGACCGTCATCCGGCGATGCGGGCGCTCGCGTCCGGGCAGGTCGTCAGCGACTTCCGGCAAGGGATCTTCAACCCCGAGCGGGATGAGATCCGGTGGCTCTCGGTGAGCTCGGTCCCGGAGCTCCGCCCCGGGGAGGAGACGCCGTTCCGCGTCTTCAGCACCTTCGACGACGTCACGGAACGGAGGCTCGCCGAGGAGGCGCTCCGCGAGAGCGAGGTGCGCTTCCGCTCGCTCTTCGAGAACATGACGGCCGGTTTCGTTCTGTTCGAGGTCGTGCCGGACGGGAACGGGGCGCCCGAGGACCTCGTCATCCTCGCGGCCAACCGGGGGTTCGAGGCGACGACGGGGCTGCGGTCGCCGGAGTACCTGGGCCGGCGCCTCACGGACGTCCTGCCCGGCATCGAGAAGGACGCGGCGGACTGGATCGGGACGTACGGGCGCGTGGCCCTCGGCGGGGAGCCGCGGCAGCTCGAGATGGGCTCGGAGCTGATCGGCGCGCACTTCACCATCGCCGCATTCCGGCCCGCGCCCGGGCTCTGCGCCGTGACCTTCACGGACACCACCGCGCGGATGCGGGCCGAGGCCGAGATCCGCACGCTCAACGAGAGCCTCGAGGCGCGCGTGAAGGAACGGACCGAGGAGCTCGAGGGCTTCTCGTACTCCGTCTCGCACGACCTGCGCGCCCCGCTCCGGGCGATCGACGGCTTCGCGAGGCTCCTCGAGGAGGAGCACGCCGCCTCCCTGGACGAGGAGGGGCTGCGGCTTCTGGGAGTCGTGCGGCGGAACGCCCGCCAGATGGGCGAGCTCATCGACGACCTCCTCGCGTTCTCGCGCGTCGGGCGGGCCGCGATGAACCCCGGCCGCGTCGAGATGGAAGCGCTCGCGAGGGCCGCCTGGGCCGAACTCGGGGCCGACGCGAGCCGGGCCGCCTTCGCGGCCGGGCCGCTCCCCGACGTCCACGGCGACGCCGGGCTCCTCCGCCAGGTCTGGGTGAACCTCCTCTCGAACGCCGTGAAGTTCTCGGCCCGCGCGGAGAGCCCGCGGGTCGAGGTGAGCGCGAGCGCGGCGGACGGCCGCGTCACCTTCTCGGTCAGGGACAACGGCGTCGGGTTCGACCCGGCCTACGGGGAGAAGCTCTTCCACGTCTTCCAGCGCCTCCACTCGCCTCGCGAGTTCCCCGGCACCGGGGTCGGCCTCGCGCTCGTCGAGCGGATCGTCCGGCGACATGGCGGCAGCGTTTCGGCCGAAGGGAATCCGGGCGCGGGCGCGACGTTCCGCTTCACCCTGCCCGTCCGCGAGGTGACCTCATGACGGACCCGACCCCCTGCGACATCCTCATCGTCGAGGACAACCCGGACGACGCCGAGCTGATGCTGCGCGCCCTCCGGCGCGGCCGCCTCCTGAACCCGGTCACCGTCCTCGAGGACGGCGCCGCGGCGCTCGAGTACCTCGTCGGCCGCGACGGCGGCCCCGGCGGCGTCTCTCCCCCTCCCCGCGTCGTCTTCCTCGACCTGAAGCTCCCGAAGCTGAGCGGGCTGGAGATCCTCGCGCGCCTCCGCGCAGACGCGAGGACATCGAAGATCCCCGTCGTCGTCATCACCTCCTCGCGCGAGGAGCCGGACATCGAGGCCGCGTACCGCCTCGGCGTAAACTCGTACGTCGTCAAGCCGGTCGCGTTCGAGGCGTTCGTCGAGTCGATGAGCGCGATCGGCGTCTACTGGATGGCCCTCAACACGCCCCCGGGCTGAAGGAGGCCGAACTGGCCGAGCCGCTCCGCCTGATCGTCGTCGAGGACACCCCCGACGACGCGGAGCTCGCCCTCGCCGAGCTGAGGCGGGCCGGCTTCGCGCCCGTGGCGCAGCGGGTGGAGACGGGAGCCGACCTGCGGGCCCTGCTCGCCCGGTCGACGCCGGACCTGATCCTCTCGGACTACAGCCTGCCGACCTTCACCGGGCTCGAGGCGCTCGCCATCGCGAGGCAGGTCGTCCCGGACGTCCCGTTCATCCTCTACACCGGCTCGCGCAACGAGGAGACGGCCGTCCACTGCATGAAGGCGGGGGCCTGGGACTACGTCCTGAAGGACCGCCTCTCTCGGCTGCCGATCGCCGTGAAGCGCGCGCTCGAGAGCGCCGAGGCGCTGCGCGAGAAGGCGCGGACCGACGCGGCCCTGCGGGCGAGCGAGGAGCGCTACCGGAACGAGCACGCGCGACTGAAAGCGCTCCTCGACGCCATCCCCGACCTCGTCTTCTTCAAGGACGCGCGCTCCGTGTTCCTGGGCGGCAACAGCGCCTTCCGGCGCTACACGGGCTGCGGGGAGGCCGAGCTCTCCGGGAAGACCGACCTCGACTTCGCCCCGCCGCAGGTCGCCGAGGGCTACCGCGCCCTCGACCGCGAGATCCTCGGCTCGGGAGAGGCGCGGCGGACCGAGGAGTGGATCCCGTTCCACGGCGGCGGAGGCGGCTGGTTCGACACGCTCAAGGCCCCCGTGCGCGGCCCGGACGGCGAGCTTCTCGGCCTCGTCGGCATCTCCCGCGACGTCACGGAGCGGCGCGAGATGGAGGCGCAGGTCCGGAAGTGGGCCGACGCCTTCGAGCACTGCGCCCACGGCATCGCGATGGGAGAGCCGACGACCGGCCGGATCATCGCCTGCAACGCCGCGTTCGCCCGCCTGCACGGGAAGGCGGTCGAAGAGGTCGCGGGGACGCGGATCCTGGAGGTCTACGACGCCGCGGACCGGCCGATGGTCGCTGCCGCGATCGCCGAGGCCGACCGGGCCGGACAGGTCCGCTACGAGGCGGGAATGCTCGGCGCGGACAGGAGGCGGATCGAGGTCCAGATGGACGTCGTCTCCGTCCGCGGCGCCGACGGCGGGATCCTCTACCGCGTCGCGACGTGCCTCGACGTGACGGACCGGAAGAGGGCCGAGTCCGAGCTCGTCCGGAGCGAGGTGCGCTTCCGGTCGCTCGTCGAGGCGACCTCGGACTGGGTCTGGGAGGTGGACGCGGCGGCCCGCTACACCTACGCGAGCCCGAAGGTCGAGGAGCTCCTCGGCTACCGGCCCGGGGAGCTGATCGGGCGGACGCCGTTCGACCTGATGCCCCCGGGCGAGGCCGATAAGGTCGCCGCCGCCTTCGCATCGATCGTGACCGAGAAGCGCAGCTTCGCTCACCTCGAGAACGTGAACGTCCGAAAAGACGGCTCCCGCGTCGTCCTCGAGACGTCGGGCGTCCCGATGATCGGCCCCGCGGGCGAGCTCCTCGGCTACCGCGGCGTCGACCGGGACGTCACCGAACGAAAGGACGCCGAAGAGAGGATCGCCGACGCCCTCGAGATGACGCGGACGGTCATCGACGCCTCGCCCATTGGCATCATGACGCTCCGGGCCGACGGGACGGCCCTCACCGTGAACCGGGCGATCGGGCGCGTTGGCGGCGGGGAGGCCGCGGAGCTCGTCGGCCGGAGAATGTTCGAGGCGGAGAGCTGGGTCCGGTTCGGGATCGCCGACCTCGCGCGCGCGGCCCTCGCCGAGTGGTCGGAGAAGGAGATGGAGCGGAAGGTCGTCTCCGTCTTCGGCCGCCCGGTCTGGCTGGACGTGAAGTTCGTCCCGTTCCGGCACGGCGGCGAGCCGCACCTCCTCGGCCTCTTCGACGACGTCACGGAGCGCAAGCAGGGGGAAGCGGAGCTCCAGATGCACCGGCTTCACCTCGAGGAGCTCGTCCGCGAGCGGACGGCGCGGCTCGAGGCCGAGGTCGCCGAGCGCCGGGCCGCCGAGGCCGCGCTCGGGAAGGCGCTCGAGGAGGTCCGCGACCTCTACGACAACGCCCCGTGCGGCTACCACTCGCTCGACACGGAAGGCGTCTTCGTCGACGTGAACGCGACCGAGTGCGCCTGGCTCGGGTACGCGCGGGAGGAGCTCGTCGGCGCGATGCGCCTCACCGACGTCCTGTCGGAGGCGAGCATCGCCACCTTCCGGGCGAGCTTCCCCCGCTTCATCGAGGCGGGGCACCTCGCCGACCTCGAGATCGAGCTCGTGCGGAAGGACGGGACGACGTTCTGGGTCCTCGCCAGCGCGACCGCCGTCCGCGGCGCGGACGGCCGCTACCAGAAGAGCCGCACCACGCTCTTCGACGTCACCGAGCTGAAGAGGGCCAGGGAGGAGCTCGCCCGCCGCTCGGCCGAGCTGGAGGTCGCCTGGCGTTCCGCCGATGCCGCGAACCGCGCCAAGAGCGCCTTCCTCGCGAACCTCTCCCACGAGATCCGGACGCCGATGAACGCGATCCTCGGCTTCTCGCAGCTCCTCCAGCGCGACGCCTCGCTCGGGGCGGAGCAGCGGCGGCACGTCACCTCGATCAACCGGGGCGGCGAGCACCTCCTCGGCCTGATCGACGCCGTCCTCGAGCTCTCCCGGATCGAGGCGGGCAAGGTCACGGTGACGAACGCCCCCTTCAGCATCCGGCAGCTCGCCGCCGACCTCGAGACGATGTTCCGCCTCCGGTGCGAGGCGAAGGGAATCGGCCTCGAGGTCGCCGTCGACGACGGGCTGCCGCTCGGCGTCCTCGGCGACGAGAGGAAGCTGACTCAGATCCTCGTCAACCTCCTCGGGAACGCGGTGAAGTTCACCGAGCGCGGCGGCGTGACGCTCGAGATCCGCGCGCGCCAGCCCGGGGCGGCCGGACACCCCGTCGCGTTCAGCGTGGCCGACACCGGGCCCGGCGTGGCGCCGGAAGACCTCGCCCGGATCTTCGAGGAGTTCGAGCAGACGGAGGTCGGACGGAAGGCGGGAGGGACCGGCCTCGGGCTTCCCCTCTCCCGCAACCTCGCCCGCCTCCTCGGCGGCGACCTCGTCGCGGAGAGCCGGCCGGGCGAAGGCTCCACTTTCCGCCTCGTCGTCCCGCTCCCGCCGACCGACGAGGCCTCTGCCTCGCGCCGCGCCGACGCGCGCCAGCCCTCCGCCCTCGCGCCGGGAAGCCGCGCGCGCGTCCTCGTCGTCGACGACCACGAGACGAACCGGGAGGTCCTCGTCCGGCTGCTCACCGACGTCGGGTTCGAGGTGGCGGAGGCCGCCGACGGGCAGGAGGCGATCGAGCGGGCCGTACCGGGAGAGATCGACCTCGTCCTGATGGACCTCCGGATGCCGCGAATGAGCGGGCGCGAGGCGATCTCGCGGCTCCGGGCCGCGGGGTACGACCGCCCGATCGTCGTCGTGACGGCGACCGCCTTCGAGGAGGCGCGGGCCGAGGTCCTCGCCCTCGGGGCCGACGGCTTCGTGAGGAAACCGTTCCGGGCCGTGGAGCTCTTCGAGGAGGTCGCGCGCCTCCTCGGCGTCTCCTACGTCTACGACGCGGAGGCCGCGGGCGCGAAGGCGGACGAGGCCCCGGCGGGCCGGGATGTCGCCGACGCCCTCTCGGCCGTCCCGCCCGCGCTCCTCGCCGAGCTGAGGCGCGCCGCCGAGTCGGCCGACTGGGAGCGGATGCAGGCGCTCGTCGCGCAGGTCGGCGAGACCGCTCCCGGGGCGCTCCCGACCCTCCAGGCCGCGCTCGACGAGTTCGACTACGCGGCGCTCCTCGGCTGCCTCCCCGGAGGCGGCGAGCCCGAGGCCTGAGCCACTCCCCTCAGCGGGCCGAGAGGCCGTACCAGTGGAAGGCCGCGAGGACGAGGGCGTGCCGGATGCGCCCCGCGCGGACGAGCCCCGCGACCTCGGCCTCGGGGATCGTCTCGACGCGGAGGTCCTC
>JBDIBE010000003.1:0-29308 GCA_039812785.1 Thermoanaerobaculia bacterium
CGGCGCCCGCGGCGCCGACGCCCGTGCCGACCGCGGCGCCGCCGCCGGTCCGCCCGACCGAGGCCCCCTCGGCGGCGTCGAAGCTCGAGCGGACCGTCCCCTTCCAGACGGGCGCGGACATCCCGGTCGGCATAGAGGACCGCTTCATCACGGTCGTCGCGGTCTCCGTCGTCTCGTGGCCGAAGCCCGACGAGGTCGCGAGGGCGGCGGGGAAGCCGGGCGACGAGTCGAAGCTCACGCTGAAGTTCAGCTACATGAACCGCGACGACGACGACTGGAAGTGCATCTATCGCGTGCAGGTCCTCGACCAGGCGGGGAGGGAGATCGGCTCCGGCGTCCAGGAACGGACGATGAACGGGACCGAGGCGAACGACACGAACCGCGTCACCGTGAAGATGCGGACGGTCGACTTCCCGAAGGCCGCGAAGATCCGCGTCAAGATCGTCGCGAACCCGGACTGAGGCCTTCCGCAGGCGTCCGCTCCTAGAATCGGGCGTGCGCTGCCTCACGCTCGCCGCCGTCCTCCTTCCCCTCCTCATCGTCGTCGCGCCGGCGTCCGCGGGCGCGCCCGCCCTCGACGAGGCCGCCGCCGGCCGCTTCGCGCGCCTCGCCCTCGACTGCGTCCACCGGGAGTACCCGAACAAGATCGCACACGTCATGAACGGCGACGCCGACGCGAAGCCGCCGCGGGCTCTCACCCCGGCCTTCTACGGCTGCTTCGACTGGCACTCGTCGGTTCACGGGCACTGGCTCCTCGCGCGGGTCGCGCGGACCCATCCCTCGGCCCCCTTCGCCGCCGCGGCCCGTGCCGCGCTCGCGAAGAGCCTCACGGACGAGAACGTCGCGGGAGAGGTCGCCTACCTCTCGGCGCCGGGGCGCGTCGGCTTCGAGCGCCCCTACGGCCTCGCCTGGCTCCTCCAGCTCGCCGCCGAGCTGCGCGAGTGGGACGACCCCGACGCGAAGCGCTGGTCGAAGGCGCTCGCGCCGCTCGAGAGCAAGTGCGCCGAGCAGCTCTTCGCCTGGATCCCGAAGCTCGCCTACCCGATCCGCGAAGGGGAGCATCCCCAGACCGCCTTCGCCTTCGGCCTCGCCCTCGACTGGGCGCGCGGCGCGGGGGAGACGGAGAAGGCCGCGCTCCTCGCGAAGCGGGTGATGGAGCTCTACGGGAAGGACCGCGGCTGCCCGATCGGCTACGAGCCGTCGGGCCAGGACTTCCTCTCGCCGTGCATCGCAGAGGCCGACCTCGTCCGCCGCGTCCTGCCGCCGAAGGCGTTCGCGGAGTGGCTCTCGACGTTCCTGCCGGGCCTCCCGGCCGACGGCTCGTCGAAGTGGCTCGCCCCGGGCGTCGTCACCGACCGGACCGACGGGAAGCTCGTCCACCTCGACGGCCTCAACCTTTCCCGCGCGTGGATGCTCCGCGGCATCGCGGCAGGGCTCCCGAACGGGGACCGGCGCGTGCGGTCGCTCGAGGCGACGGCGGCGGCGCACGCGGTCGCGAGCCTCCCGAGCGTCACCTCCGAGCACTACGAGGGAAGCCACTGGCTCGGGACGTTCGCCGTCTACCTCCTGACGGGGCGCGGCCTCCCGCCGCCGCTCCCGCGCTGAGGAGGCTTCCGGGCGCCGGACATGACGTCCGTCATCCCGGCCGTCCCCCGGGGCCGTGCTACGGTCCGCGCCATGACGACGCCTGCCCACGACCACGAGCACGATCACGACCACGCCCACGAGGCCGACGGGTTCATCTTCGGCCACGAGGTCATCGGACTCCTCGCCCGGGGCGGCGGTCGTCTCCCGGTCGCGGAGCTGAAGGCCGCGGCGGCGGAAGCGTTCGGCGCGGACGCGGTCTACGGCAACTGCCACGGCGACCGGTTCGACTTCGAAGGGCTCCTCGGGTTCCTCTCCTCGGCCGGGAAGCTCTCGGTCGGCGAGGGCTTCGCCTCGCTCGGGCACGTCCCCGCCTGCGGCGGGCACTGATCGCGCCGCGCCGCTTCCTCCGCACCTAGAATCGGCGGTCGTGAGACCGCGCATCGGCAGCTCCACTCGCCGGTTCGAGGCCGGCGGCCGTGCCTTCACCCTTCGCCGCGACGGGAACGGCGTGATGCACGCCGCCGCGGGCGACGACCTCGCCCTCGCGGCGGCGCACGGCTTCGCCCACGCGCACGACCGGGCGCTCCAGATGCTCCTCGTGAGGATGATCGGCCAGGGGCGGCTCACCGAGCTCCTCGACGACGGGCCGGCCTCGCTCGAGATCGACCTCTTCATGCGGCGGAACGGCTTCGCGGCCGCCTCGGCGGTCGAGTCCGCGGCGCTCTCCGGCCGGGCGAAGGCGCTCGCCGAGGCCTACGCCGCCGGCGTGAACGCACGGCTCGAGCGCGGGAGGCCCTGGGAGCTCCGGCTCCTCGGCGTCCCGGCCGAGCCGTGGACGCCGGCCGACACGCTCCTGACGCTCCGCCTCATGACCTTCGTCGGCCTCGCGCAGGCGCAGGGCGACGCCGAGATCGTCCTCCTCCAGGCGCTCCGCGCGGGCGTCGACCGCGGGAAGCTCGCGCGCCTCTTCCGCCCGCACCTCGACGGCCTCGACGACGGGCTTCTCGAGGCGATCCGCGGCGTGGGGCACGTCCCCGCGCTCGTCCCGGCCATGCCGCCCCTCCCGGCCCTTCGCGCGAGCAACAACGTCGTCGTCGCGGGGCGGCTCTCGGCCTCGGGCGCGGCGCTCTACGCGAGCGACCCGCACCTCGAGGTGAACCGCCTCCCGGCGATCTGGTACGAGGTCGTCGGCACGCTCCCCGACGGCGACTTCCGGACCGGCGTCACGTGCCCCGGCGTCCCCGGCCTCGTCATGGGGAGGACGCGCGCGATCGCGGCCGGCTTCACCTACGGCTTCGCCGACACGATCGACCTCGTCACCGAGGAGGTGAGGGACGGGCGCTTCCGCCGCGGCAACGACTGGCGCCCGCTCGGCGTGCGTCGCGAGTCGCTCGCGCGGAAGAAGTCCGGTCCGCTCGAGGCCGTCGTCTTCGAGACGGACGCCGGCGTCCTCGAGACGCCCGAGGGGGCGACGCGCGTCGAGGACGGCCTCTGGCTCGCCCGCGCCTGGACCTGCCGCCGCGACGGCGGCGCCGCCTCGCTCGAGGCGATCCTCGACCTCTGGGCGGCGAAGGACGTCGAGTCGGCCTGCGAGGCCGCCTCGCGCGTCGCCCTCTCCGCGAACTGGCTCGTGTCGGGCAGGGACGGCCGGATCGCCGCGCAGCAGTCGGGCCTCCTCCCGAGGCGCCGGCGCGAGACGGGCCTCCTCCCTCTCCGCGGCTGGGAGCCGGGCGACCTCTGGGACGGGGCGCTCCCGCCCTCGGCCCTCGCGCGCGTTCTCGACCCGCCGGGCGGCGTCCTCGCGACCGCGAACGACGACGGGCACGGCGACTGGAAGCCCGTCGGGATCACGCTCGCGATGGGGAGCGACCGGGCCGACCGCCTCCGCGAGCTCGTCGCGGAGCGGGGCGCCTCGGGCCGCCCGCTCGAGGCCGGCGACCTCGGCGCGATGCAGGCCGACGTCGTCTCGGGCCAGGCGCGGCGCCTCCTCGCCGCGCTCGACCCGTTCCTCCCCGACCTTCCCGCCGTCCGTCTCCTCCGCGCCTGGGACCGCCGCTACGACGCCGCCTCGAAGGGGGCCGTCGTCTTCGAGCGTCTCTGGACGGCCCTCGGCGAGGAGCTCTTCGGGAAGGGGCTCTTCGGGCTCGAGGCGTGGCGCGCCCTGCGCGACTCCTCGCTCGTCGTCCCGTTCTACTTCCGCCTCTTCGACGACGTCCTCGCGCGCGAGGAAGGCGCGGAGTGGTTCGGCGAGGAGGGGAAGGCCCTCTTCGTCGCGCGCGTCGCCCGCGAGGCGCTCGACGGCCTCGACCTCGACGCCCTCCCGGCGTGGGGCGCGACGCGCCGCGTCTTCATGCGCCACCTCCTCTTCGGGGGGAAGCTCCCGCCCCTCCTCGGCTTCGACCGCGGCCCGATCGAGGTCGTGGGCGGCCGCGCGACCGTCGTCCAGGGGCAGGTCCTCGCGCTCGCGGGCCGCGAGTCGTCCTTCTGCCCCTCGTGGCGCTTCGTGGCCGACCTCGCGACGGACGCCGCCGAGACCGCCCTCGCCGGCGGCCCCTCCGACCGCCGCTTCTCCCGCTGGTACGCGTCCGACGTCCCCCGCTGGCTCGCCTTCGAGCGCAAGATCCTCCGCCCCTGAGATGGGATCCCCGGGGGATGGGGTCAGGCGTGCAATCGTGTATTGTCGAAGACAATACACGATTGCACGCCTGACCCCGAGTCCTCGCCCCGGCGGCCGCGGGCCCGGCTACGATGCGCGCCGGAGGACCAGATGACCCGATCGACCCGGCGCAATCCCTTCCTCCCGGCGACTCTCGCCGCCGCGGCCCTCTCCCTCGCCTTCCCGGCCGCGGCCCAGACGAAGCTCCTCCGGTACCCCGACGTCCAGGGGGACCGCGTCGCCTTCTGCTACGGCGGCGACATCTGGACGGCCCCCGTCGCGGGCGGCCTCGCGGCGCGCGTCACGGCGCACCCGGGGCAGGAGCTCTTCCCGAAGTTCTCCCCCGACGGGAAGTGGATCGCCTTCACCGGCCAGTACGAGGGGGACGAGCAGGTCTACGTCGTCCCGTCCGAGGGCGGCGTCCCGAAGCGCCTCACCTGGTACCCCGCGCGCGGGCCCGGGGCCCCGCGCCACGGCGGCGACAACCAGGTCTACGGCTGGACGCCGGACGGCAAGAGCGTCCTCTTCCGCTCGCTCCGCGACGCGGAGAGCGCGAAGGTCGAGTCGGCGCTCTACACCGTCCCGGTGACGGGCGGGCTCCCCGTGAAGCTCCCGATGTACACGGCGGGCGCGGGCGACTTCAGCCCCGACGGGAAGAAGCTCGTCTACTCGCCCCTCTTCCGCGACTTCCGCACCTGGAAGCGCTACGAGGGAGGGTGGGCCCAGGACCTCTTCGTCTACGACCTGGCGACGGGGGCGTCGAAGGTCATCGCCCCGTCGAAGCGGACGGAGCGCGACCCGATGTGGATCGGGGACAGGGTCTTCTTCGTCTCCGACCGCGACGGCACGCTCAACCTCTACTCGGTCGCCGCCGACGGCACCGGCCTCGAGCAGCTGACGAAGTCGACGACGTGGGACGTCCGCTGGGCGAGCTCGGACAACGCCGGCAAGGTCGTCTACGAGCTCGGCGGCGAGCTCCGGCTCTGGGACGTGAAGGCGCGGGCCGAGAAGGCGATCGCCATCAGCGTCCCGTCCGACGGCCTCGCCTCGCGCCCGTCCCGCGTCTCCGCCGAGAAGAACATCGAGAGCGCGGGCCTCTCGCCGAAGGGCGAGCGGGCTCTCTTCGTCGCCCGCGGCGACGTCTTCACGGCCCCGATCGAGAAGGGGGCGACGCGGAACCTGACGCGCTCCTCGAACGCCCACGACAAGCGCGCGACCTGGTCGCCCGACGGGAAGACGATCCTCTTCGTCTCCGACCGGAGCGGCGAGGAGCAGCTCTGGACCGTCCCGCAGGACGGCTCGGGCAAGCCGAAGCAGCTCACGACGACCTTCGGCTCGATGCTCTCGTCTCCCGTCTGGTCTCCCGACGGCGCGCGGATCGCCGTCTCCGACAAGGACGGCAAGCTCTACGTCGTCACCGCGGCCGACGGCAAGGCGGTCGAGATCGCCGACGACCGCTTCGGCGGCCTGAACGACTACGCCTTCTCGCCCGACGGCGCGCACCTCGCCTTCTCGATGGGCGAGCACAGCGGGATGCGGGTCCTCCACGTCTGGAGCCTCGCGGACGGCAAGGTGCGGAAGGTGACGAGCGAGATGTTCTCCTCGTACTCGCCCGCGTGGGACCCGGAGGGGAAGGTCCTCTGGTTCCTCGCGAACCGCGAGTTCGCGCCGCAGATCTCCGACATCGAGTGGAACTACGCCGGCAACCGGCGCGCGGGCGTCTTCGGCCTCGCGCTCCGGAAGGACGTCGCCGACCCCTTCGCCCCCGAGTCCGACGAGGTTTCGGCGGGCGACGCGAAGAAGGACGACGCGAAGGACAAGGACGCCGACGCGAAGAAGGGCGACGGCAAGGAGACGAAGAAGGAGGCCGGGAAGGCGCCGAAGCCGGTCGCGATCGACTGGGACGGCCTCGCGGAACGCGTCGTCCGCGTCCCGGTCGACGCCGACAACTACTCCGACCTCGCCGCGACGAAGGACGCGCTCCTCTACACGAAGGAGAGCGCCTCGTTCTACGGCCGCGACCCCGAGCAGAAGCCCTCGCTCGTGATCTTCGACCTGAAGAAGCGGGAGGACTCCGAGCTCGTCGCCGACGTCGACGGCTGGGCCCTCTCGGACGACGGTTCGAAGGTCCTCGTCCGCTCGGCAGGCAAGGAGAAGGGATTCAAGCTCTGGGACGTCAAGCCGAAGGCGAAGGACCCGAAGGCCGTCTCGACGAAGGAACTCTTCGTCGAGCGCGTCCCGGCCGAGGAGTGGGCGACGATCTTCGACGAGGTCTGGCGCCGCTACCGCGACTTCTTCTACGTCCGCAACATGCACGGCTACGACTGGAAGGCGATCGGCGAGCGCTACCGGAAGCTCCTCCCGTACGTCTCCCACCGCTCCGACCTGACGTACGTCCTCGGCGAGATGGTCGCCGAGCTGAACATCGGGCACGCCTACGTCGAGGAAGGCGACATCGAGCGGCCGCCGCGCGCGAAGGTGGGCCTCCCCGGCGCCCGCTTCGAGCTCGACCCGAAGGCGGGGCGCTACCGGATCGCCGAGATCTTCCGCGGCCAGAACGAGGAGGAGAAGTACCGTTCGCCGCTGACCGAGGTGGGCGTCGACGCGCGCGTCGGCGACTACGTCCTCGCCGTCGACGGCGACGAGCTCCTCGGGAGCGACAACCCCTACCGCCTCCTCCAGCACAAGACCCACCCGGTCACGCTCACGCTCAACGGCAAGCCGACGCTCGAGGGGGCGCGGAAGGCGACCTACCGCCCCGTGGACAACGAGGCGAGCCTCCTCTACCTCGACTGGGTCCTCGGCAACCAGGAGAAGGTCGCGAAGCTCTCGAACGGACGGGTCGGCTACCTGCACGTCCCCGACATGGGCGCCCCCGGCATCTACGAGTTCTGCAAGTGGTACTACCCGCAGATCCGGAAGGAGGGGCTGATCGTCGACGTCCGCTCGAACGGCGGCGGGAACGTCTCCCAGTGGATCCTCGAACGGCTCGACACGAAGCTCCTCGGCACCCGCTTCGGCATGGCGAGCGACGAGCCGATGACCTACCCCTACTCGGTCTTCCACGGCCACCTCGCCGCCCTCATCAACGAGACCTCCGCCTCGGACGGCGACATCTTCCCGGCACGCTTCAAGAAGGCGGGGCTGGGCCCCCTGATCGGCAAGCGGACGTGGGGCGGCGTCGTCGGCATCTCGGGGCGCGGGCCCCTCCTCGACGGCGGCCAGGTCTTCGTCCCGCAGCAGGCGACGAACGACGTCGACGGCAGCTACATCATCGAGGGGCACGGCGTCGACCCCGACATCGAGGTCGAGAACGACCCGGCCTCCGTCGCCGCCGGCCGCGACCCGCAGCTCGAGCGCGCCGTCGCCGAGGTGCTGAAGGCGATCGAGAAGGAGCCGCGGACGCTCCCGAAGCGCCCGGCGG
Organism: Thermoanaerobaculia bacterium; assembly: GCA_039812785.1. Classification (GTDB taxonomy): domain Bacteria; phylum Acidobacteriota; class Thermoanaerobaculia; order UBA5066; family UBA5066; genus UBA5066. The sequence continues at coordinate 7,668 of JBDIBE010000003.1, forward strand.
ACCCGGTCAAGACGAAGTAGCCCGATCCACGGCGCGGCGGCGGGCGCGAGCCCGCCGCCGCACCCCTTCGCTCCCGTTCAGCGCGAGGGGAGGAGCTCCTTCACGAGCCACTCGGCCCCGTCGACCCTGTCCATCATCCAGAGGGCGTAGCGGAGGTCGACGTTGACGTTGCGCGAGCGCTCGGGGCTCCAGCCGAAGTCGCCCGCGACGTTCTCCCAGACGCGGTCGAAGTTGAGGCCGACGACCTCGCCCTTCCCGTTCATCGTCGGGCTCCCCGAGTTGCCGCCCGTCGTGTCGCCGTCCGTCAGGAAGCCGACCGGGACGCTCCCGAGCCGCTCGTCGGCCCAGGTCCCGTAGTTCCTGGCGCGCGCCGCGTCGAGGACCTTCCTCGGCGTCGCGAACGGCTCGGCGCCCTTCTCCTTCTCGAGGACTCCCGCGAGCGACGTCCGCGGCGTGTACGTCACCGCCTCGCGCGGCGAGTAGCCCTTCACCGTGGCGAAGGAGATGCGCAGCGTGGAGTTCGCGTCGGGGTAGATCGCCTTTCCCTTCGCCTTCCGGAGCGCCTCGAGCGCCGAGAGGTACGCGGGGCGCCAGACGAGGAGCGCGCCGTTCGTCTCCTTCTGCCGGGCGCGGATCGCCGCGAGCTCGGGGTGGAGCGCGACGGCGAGCTTCACGTACGGGTCGGCGGAGGCGGCGAGCGCGGCGGAGGCCGCCTCGACGTTCGAGAGGCGGACCTTCTCGTCGCCGAGCGTCGTCGCCGCGTCCATCTCGGAGAGCTTCGCCTCGATCGCCTCGGCGCTCGCCCCCTTCCCGAACGCCTCGTCGAACGCCTTCACCGGCATCGCGGCCGAGGCGGCCTGCGTCTTCGCGACGAGGTAGGCGAGCGCCTTCCGCGAGGCGGCCGGGGCGAGCGAGCGGGTCAGGTCCTTCTCGCGCTGGCGGGCCCGGTCGAGGTCGCGCTCCTGGAAGCCGGCCTCGCGCTCGAGGTCGGGCTTCTTCCGCTCGTCGGCGCGCCGGACGGCCGAGAGGGCCGAGGAGAGGTAACCGTTCAGGCGCTCGATCTCGGCGAGGAAGAAGCGGCGCTCCTGCCCCTCGCGGTCCCTCGCGAGGACCTTCTCCAGCTCGGCGGGGGCGGCGCTCCAGGAGGCGGGGAGGTCTTTCCGGGAGGCGAGGAACTCGGCGAGCTCCTTCGCCTCGGCCTCGGCCTTCGCGAGGACGCCGTTCCGGGCGAGCCCCTCGATCTGCCCGCGCGAATTCGTCTCGCCGTTCCCGTAGCTCTTGATCGCCGAGGCGACCTTCAGCGCGGTCGCCTCGTCCTTCTTCCCCTCGGCGTCGAGGATCGCGATGAGGTCGGTGAGCGTCTTCGACCGGAGCGGGTAGAACCACGTCTCGAGGTTCGCGACGGCGGACGGCGTCAGGTAGCGCTGCGTCCGGCCGGGATAGCCGGCGATCATGACGACGTCCCCCTCGGAGATCCCCTTCGGGGCGACGCGGAGCCACGTCTTCGGGCGATACGGGACGTTCTCCTTCGCGTACGGCGCGGGCTTCCCCTCGGGCGAGACGTAGGCCCGGAGGACGGAGAAGTCGCCCGCGTGGCGCGGCCAGCGGAAGTTGTCCTCCTCGCCGCCGTAGTCGCCGACGCCCCGCGGCGGGGCGTAGACGAGCCGCACGTCCTTCAGCTCGAGCTGCTCCATGAGCTTGAACGTCCGCCCGTCCTCGAAGGCGGCCACGGCGCAGCGCCGGTCGGGCGCCTTCTCGCACTCGGCGACGATCTCGCTCTTCGCGCGCTCCGCCGCCTCCCACCGGGCCACGTCGTCCTTCGCCTTCGCGAAGGCGCTCTTCGGGCCGCGGACGCGGTCGGTCACGTCGACGAGCCGGAGGAGGACGCGGATCCGCGAGATCCCGCCCCGCGCCTCGACCTCCTCGGCCCGGCTCCGCGCGACGAAGCCGTCGCGGAGGTAGTTCTTCTCCGGGGTCGAGGCGAGCTGGATCGCCGAGAAGGCGCAGTGGTGATTCGTCAGGAAGAGCCCCTCGGGCGAGACGAAGGAGCCGGTGCAGCCCCCGACGTCGAGGACGGCGCCGAGGAGGCCCCCTCCCTCGCCGTCCCACAGCTCCTTCGCGGTCACCTCGAGGCCCCGGGCGGAAAGCTCGCCCCAGCGCGAGGTCGGGAAAGTCGCGAGAGCCTCGGGCGGCCACTGCCCCTCGTCCGCCGGGGCAGGGGAGGGGGCGAGGAGGAGCGCGAGGAGGGGAAGGAGGAGGAGCGGGGTGCGGCGGCGGTTCGTCATCGCAAGTCTTCCGGCGGGATGGTAGCCCGCCGGAAGACGCGTCGCCGCCGCCTACTTCGACTTCGTGAGCTCCGCGAAGAACGCCTTCATCGCCTCCCACGAGCGGCGGTCGGCGCGGGCGTCGTAGGCCGCCCCCTTCGACGGGTCGTTCCCGGCGCCGGGGTTCGTGAAGGCGTGGACGGCGTCGGCGTAATAGACCATCTGCCAGTCGACCTTCGCGTCGGTCATCTCCTTCTGGAAGGCGGCGACCTCGGCCGGCGGGACGTACGGGTCGGCCGCGCCGTGGAGCGCGAGGACGGGGCACCTCACGTTCTTCGCGTCGGAGGGGTCCTTCGTCGCGAGCCCGCCGTGGAAGGAGACGACCCCAGCGAGCGGCGCCCCGCTCCGGGCGAGCTCGAGCGCGGTCGTCCCGCCGAAGCAGTAGCCGATGGCGAAGACCTTCGAGGCGTCCACCCTAGGGTCTTTCGCGAGGGTGTCGAAGGCGGCGCGGGCGCGGGAGCGGAGGAGCGGCAGGTCTCCCTTGTACTTCCCGGCGAGGGCGCCGGCCTCCTTCACGTCCTTGGGGCGCGTCCCCTTGCCGTAGACGTCGGCCGCGAAGGCGACGTAGCCGAGCCCGGCGAGCATCTTCGTCCGGCGGACCGTCTCGTCGCTCACCCCCATCCAGTCGTGGATGACGACGACGCCGGGCCGCTTCCCGTGGGTCGCGTCGTCCCAGGCGAGGACGCCCTCGCAGAGCTGGCCGCCGTCCCGGTACTCGACGACCTCGGTCTTCACGGCCGCAGCCGAGGGGAGCGCGACGGCGAGGGCGAGGAGAGGGAGTAGCAAAGCGAGTGTGCGCATTTCGTGACCTCCGTAGGTGCGGTCCCTACGGGGCGGGAAGATAGCCGAATGGGCCCGAATCTGAAACGAAATCTCAGAAAAACGGGTTTCCGCCGCGTTTGCGGCGGCCGACCGTGCTAGCATCCCCGATCGTTCCGAGGGTAGCTGAGGATTTCCCAAGATTCCGGTAGGGATTGGTCCTGGGGGGCGCGGAGTTCTCACGGTCCAACCCGGGAGAGGGCGTACCAGAGAGTGCCGAGAGTGATCTCGATCACGAGTGCTCCCCATGCCCGCGAGAGCCGCCTCGCGGGGAGTGGGACACCGCGCCTCGGCAGCGTCCGTCCATTTCGTCCGATTGTTCTTTTCCGCTCCGGCAGCGGAGCGATTCTCGAAGGGAGGAAGGGAAGATGAAGCGATCTGGGTGGGTTCTGGCATTCCTGGCGGTGCTCCTTCTCGCGGCGCCGGCTCTGGCGCAGGAACAGACGGGCGTCCTCACCGGAAAGGTCACGACGGACAACGGGGAGCCCCTCCCCGGCGTCTCCGTCGAGATCAGGGGCCCCAGCGGAACGCTCGTCGCCGTGACCGACGCGAAGGGCGAGTACAGGTTCCCCCGCGTCATGACCGGCTCCTACAGGGTCACCGCGCGCCTCCAGGGGTTCCAGACCTACGAGGCCTCCCGCGTCCCGGTCGCCCTCGGCGACCGCGCGGTCCTCAACGTCACCCTGAAGATCAGCTCGGTCATGGAGACCGTTGTCGTCACGGGCGACCGCGTGCAGATCGCCGTCGGCGAGAACCAGACGGCCGAGACGTTCTCCGCCGAGTCGATCAACAAGCTCCCGAAGGGGCGTGACTTCACGACGGTCGTCACGCAGGCCCCGGGCGTGTCGAACGAGGCGTTCCTCGGCGGTCTCTCGATCGACGGCGCCTCCGGCTCGGAGAACCGCTTCGTCATCGACGGCGTCGACACGACCGACCCGCAGCGCGGCCTCTCGGGCCAGAACTTCGTCACCGACTTCCTCGAGGAGGTCCAGGTGAAGTCGGCCGGCTACGCGGCCGAGTACGGCGGCGCCCTCGGCGGCGTCGTCAACGCCGTCACGAAGAGCGGCACGAACGACTTCCACGGCTGGGTCGGCGCCTACTACACCGACTCCGCCCTCAGCGGCAGCCCCCGCAAGACCTGGTACGAGTCGGACCCGACCTACTACAGGACGTTCAAGAAGGACGACCAGGGCCAGATCGAGCCCGGCTTCGGCCTCGGCGGCCCGATCGTCCGCGACAGCCTCTGGTTCTACGCGGGCTACAACCCGACGCTGATCTCGACGTCCCGCACGCCTCAGGGGGACGCCTCGTCGTACGACCAGGACCAGACGAACCACTACTTCACCGGGAACGTCAAGGCGAACCTCGGGCAGAAGCTCATCATGAAGTTCGCCGCGAACTTCAGCCCGCGGAAGACCGACGGCGTCCTCCCGGCCCAGGACGGCACCACGCCGGCCGGCACGAACCTCGACGTCACGACCGAGGTCCCGACCGAGAGCTACTCGCTCTACGCCGACTTCGTCCCGACGAGCAACTTCTACATCACGGGCCGCGCCGGCTACTGGAGCACCGACACGAACACGAGCGGCGTCACCGACATCGCCCGCGTCTTCTTTCGAGACGGGACGATCGGGCAGCCGGTCTACCGCGACGGCCTGCCGACGACCGACCCGCGCTACAAGCCGACGGGCTTCTCGTCGGTTCCGGCCGGCTCCTTCAACGCGACCGACTTCGACAAGTGGACCCGCAAGTCGGCCGGCCTCGACATGAGCTTCTTCGCGAGCTTCATCGGCAGCCACGCCCTCAAGGCGGGCGTCCAGTACGAGAAGATCGAGAACTCCGTCTCCACGGGCGAGAACGGCAACCTCTACGAGTACCGCTGGGGCCTGCCGGACCGCTTCGGCGCCGGCGTCGAGGGGACGTACGGCTCGCTCCACGTCCGCCGCTACCGCACCGAGGGCGCGGCCGAGTCGACGAACGTCGGCCTCTTCATCCAGGACACCTGGAACGTCACGCCGTCCCTCACGCTGAACCTCGGCCTGAGGACGGAGCAGGAGAGGGTCCCGAACTACGGGCACCAGACCAATCCGAGCCTCCCGAAGTACGCCATGGAGTTCGACTTCCAGGACAAGCTCGCCCCGCGCCTCGGCTTCTCGTGGGACATCGGCGGCAAGCAGGTCTGGAAGGCCTACGGCAGCTACGGCAAGTACTACGACATCACGAAGCTCTCGATGCCGCGCGGCTCCTTCGGCGCCGACAAGTGGATCGCCTACCTCTACCCGCTCAATACCCTCGAATGGCAGGGCATCGCGGCGGGCTGCACGATCGCCACGAACAACGCGAGCATCAACCCCTGCCCGGGCCTCGGCACGCCGGTCACCCGTGACCTCCGCCTCGCGACGGACCCGGCGGACTCGATCGACCCGAACCTCCGCCCGATGCAGAACCGGGAGTTCCAGCTCGGCCTCGAGTACCAGGTCTCGAAGAACTCCGTCCTCGGCGCCCGCTACGTCAACAAGAAGCTGATGGACACCATCGAGGACATCGGCTATCTCGACGCCGACGGGAACGAGGTCTACATCACCGGAAACCCGGGCAAGGGCATCGTCGCCTGCCAGCCGGGCCAGGCCTTCCCCTGCCCCGACTACCCGCAGGCCAAGGCGGTCCGAGACTACGAGGCCCTCGAGCTCGTCTACAACCGCCGCTTCGCCGACAACTTCTCGCTTCGCGCCGCCTACACGTACAGCAAGCTGACGGGCAACTACTCCGGCCTCGCGAGCTCGGACGAGTTCGGCCGCACCGACCCGAACATCCAGCGCTACTTCGACGGCCTCGTCTACGGCTACGACTCGAAGGGCAAGATCGTCGACGGCGTCCTCAACACCGACCGCCCGCACGCCTTCGAGCTCCAGGGCGTCTACCAGATGCCGTGGAGGCTGACCGCCGGCCTCAACTTCTCCTACTTCTCCGGCGGCCCGGTCTCGACGGACGCCTCCTACAACGGGGTCAACTTCTTCCCGAACGGCCGCAACGACATGGGCCGCCTCCCGAGCCTGACGAACTTCGACCTCTACCTCGCCCAGCCCTTCCAGGTCGCCGGGCTCCAGTTCGAGGTCAGCGTCAACATCCTCAACCTCTTCGACGCCAAGACCGAGACGCGCCGCGGAAACGTCCAGTTCCAGAAGGAAGTCTGCGACGCCTTCCCGGAGACAACGACGGCCGCGGCCGGGCCGTGCGACACGACGAACGCCTGGTACTTCGGCCACGTCGTGCCCTACGACTACGCGACGATCATGAAGAACGCCGGCTTCGAGGAGTACGTCCAGTACGGCAAGCCGATCGCGTTCCAGGCCCCGCGCGAGATCCGCTTCGGCCTCAAGCTGAACTTCTAGACCCGGCGGCACGGCCGGTTCCCGGCGGCGGGAGCGCTTCGGCGCTCCCGCCGCTTCTCGTTTTCGGGGCCGCTTCGGATCGTCATGGAAATTCCTTGGGACGCCCTCCGTGGCACCTTCTTCTCACCTAATCGCGGCATGCGATCCAGCCCGAAGGGCAGCCCGGGAGGGGCGGCCGGCGACGCGCCGGGCGGAGCCCGCTCGCCGCGCGCCTTTGACGCGAAGGCCCTTCGAGCCGTGGTTCATCCCCGCGACGATTCGCCCTTCCCTGTCCATGCAGATTCCAGTAGCCCGATCCCTGCCGTTGGATTCCGCCGCACGAGATCCGAACCGCGTTTCCCCGGAAGCCGAAGGAGGTGCCTCGTCCCCCGCCGAGCGCCGATCAAGAGCTCCGTATCGCCGCGCGGGGCGTCCGCCCCGCCCACGCCCTCCGTCACTCCGCCCCGTCGACGTGCGCCCCGTCAACTCCCCACCCCGATCCCGATTCACCTTGCAAGGAGGGAGGAACAATCGATGAACATCCGGCGTCGCTGGATCTTGCTCCTTCTCGTACCGCTCCTCGTCGCCACGCAGCTCGTGGCGCAGGGCCTCCCGACGGGCACCCTCGCGGGCCGCGTCACGGAGACCGAGGGCCTCGCCCTGCCGGGCGTGACGGTGACCGTCAAGTCCCCCGCCCTGCAGGGGACCCGCACCGCCGTCACGAACGTGAACGGCGACTTCGTCGTCCCGAACCTCCCCCCCGGCGACTACGTCGTCACGTTCCTCATGTCGGGCTTCCAGAGCGCGACGAGGAACGTGAGGGTCTCGGCCGGGCAGCAGATCCCCCTCAACACGAAGCTCTCGATCTCGGCCGTCGCGGCCGAGACGATGGTCGTCGCCCAGAGCGAGACGGTCTCCCAGACCTCTCAGGCGGCGACGACGTACTCGACCGAGCTGACGAACAAGCTGCCGGTCCCCCGCACGATCACCTCCGCGGTCGCCCTCGCGCCCGGCGTGAGCTACAGCACGGTCGCGGCGGGCGCGCCCTCGATCTCCGGGGCGCAGTCGTTCGACAACGTCTTCACGGTGAACGGCGTCAACATCCAGGACAACATCCGCGGCCAGCCGTCCGAGTTCCTGATCATCGAGGACGCCGTCCAGGAGACGACGACGATGACCTCGGGCGTCTCGGCCGAGTACGGCCGCTTCACCGGCGGCGTCATCAACGCCGTGACCAAGCAGGGCGGTAACTCGTTCAGCGGCTCGCTCCGCGCCACGCTCAACAACGATAACTGGCAGAAGCAGTCGCCGATCGAGCGGGTCTACCGGGACAAGGTCGTCCCGACCTACGAGGCGACGCTCGGCGGGCCGATCCTGAAGGACAGGGTCTGGTTCTTCGCCGCGGGCCGGTACAACGACAACAAGTACAACGGCGTGACCGTCGCTCCGACGAACATCTCGTTCCCGCGCGAGGACCTCGACCAGCGCCTCGAAGGGAAGCTGACGATCACCCCCGTCCAGAACCACACGCTCACCGGCTCCTACACGTGGAACGAGCGCGAGGCCACGAACTACTACTTCACGAGTCTCCCGCTCCTCGACCCGACGACCACGACCTACGATCGACAGCTCCCGTCGAATCTGCTGTCGATCAACTACAACGGAGTCCTCGGCTCGAACTTCTTCGTGGAGGCGCAGTACTCCGCCAAGAAGTTCACATTCGAGAACTCGGGGAGCCGCTTCAACGAGCTCATCAAGGGGACCTTCGTCCTCGTCGCGGACGCGGGCGCCGCGCAGATGTACGGTGCCATTTTCTGCGCCGTCTGCCCGGGCTCGTCCGAGAAGCGGGACAACGAGGACATCCTCCTCAAGGGGACCTGGTTCCTCTCGACGAAGGGCCTCGGCTCCCACAACGTCGTGTTCGGGTTCGACGACTTCTCCACGACGCGCTACTCGAACAACTGGCAGTCGGGGAGCTCCTGGAACCTCCTCGCGACCTCGGTCCAGTACGACGGCACGAACCTCTATCCCGTCGTGGACGAGAACTCGTATCTCGCGTACTGGCCCATCTTCGCGCTCAGCAACACGTCCGACATGAAGACGTACTCCCTCTTCGTGAACGACACGTGGCGGCTGAACGACCGGTTCTCGTTCAACGTGGGCCTGCGCTGGGACAAGAACGACGCCAAGGACGCCGGGGGCAAGACGACGGCGAACGACAGCGCCTTCAGCCCCCGCCTCGCCGCGAACTGGGACGTCATGGGAAACGGAAAGCTCCGCCTCTCGGCGAGCTACGCGACGTACGTCGGCCAGATCCAGGAGGGCATCGCGGGGAGCGGCGCCACGAGCAACGGCGCTCCGGCGACCTTCCTCTACTACTGGTACGACCAGGACCCGATCAACGTGAACTCGACGGGCCCGTGGCTGACGACGGAGCAGGTCCTCGCCAGGATGTTCCAGCTCTACGGCGTGACGGGCCTCGGCCAGTTCCCGAACCGTTCGCCCGACTACGCGAACGTCCCGGGGGTGAACGCCATCATCCGGGACTCGCTCAAGTCCCCCAAGACGAACGAATACGTCCTCGGAATCGGCGGCACACTGGGAACGAACTTCGTATACCGGATCGACGCCGTCCGGCGCGAGTTCAAGGACTTCTACAGCACGAAGAAGGACATGTCGACGGGGCAGGTCACCGCGGTGCTCGGTGGGACCGAGCTGACCTACGACCTGGGCCTGATCGTCAACTCCGACACTCCGGAGCGGGAGTACACCGGCCTCCATACGTCCTTCGGCTGGCGTACCGGCAACCTGAACCTCGCCGCGAGCTGGACGTGGTCCCACCTCGTCGGCAACTTCATCGGCGAGACCTCGGGCAGCGGCCCGGTGACCTCCGGCCTCGACAGCTGGCCGGAGTACCGCGACCTCAAGTGGTTCGCCCCGCGAGGCTCCCTCGCGGGCGACCAGCGACACCGCGTTCGACTCGTCGGGAGCTATGACTGGCGGCTCGGATCCGCGTTCACGATCACGCCGGGACTCGTTCAGACCGTCGATACGGGGACGCCCTATGGCGCGGTCGGCTCGGCCGCCGTCTACCCCTTCGTCACCGACCCGGGCTACGCGGAGGCCCCCAACACGAACACGTACTACTTCACGCCGCGTGACGCGTACCGGACCGACACGATCTACCGAACCGACCTCTCGCTCAACCTGAGCGCGAACCTCGGCCCGGTCGAGATCTTCGTCATGCCGCAGGTGTACAACGTCTTCAACAGCGACGGGATCCAGACGGTGAACACCTCGGTCAACAGCGGAACGCGCGCCACGCCGAACGCCTCGACGGGGCTCATCCGCTTCAACCCCTTCACGACGGCCCCGATCGAGTGCCCGCAGGGGGCCACGGCCGCCGCCTGCCAGGCCGCCGGGGCGAACTGGCAGAAGGGCGCGAACTTCGGCAGGCCGACGAGCGCGACCCACTACCAGATCCCGATGCGGTACTTCGTCACGATGGGAATCCGTTTCTAGGCGTCGCCGGCAACTTCCTGCGTGTTTCGCCCCCCGGCCCGACAGCCGGGGGGCTTTCCTTTCACGGCCCGTGGCGGCGATCCGCTCGATATGCTCGGGCGACGATGACGGCTGCATCCCCGGGAGCGGAATGACTCTGATGCCCCTGAACGGCGCGGACCAGGATGCTCGGCGGGCAGCGTACGTCGCGGCTTGTCGCGACGGCCGCCAGGGCCTCTTTGCCACCGCCCTCTCGGTCTCGATCCTGCTTCCGTTCGCCTGCTCCCCCGACCGGATCGCCTCGTCCGCGCCGCGCTTCCCCGGCGCCTCGGTCGTCCTCGTCTCCATCGACACCCTTCGTTCCGACCGGCTGCCGATGTACGGGTACGCCGGAGTCGCGACGCCGGCGCTCGACGCGTTCCGAAGGGACGCGATCCTCTTCGAGCGGGCGTACGCCCACGTCCCCCTCACGCTCCCGTCGCACGTCTCGATCTTCACCGGCCTCGAGCCGGGGAGGCACGGGGTCCTCAGCAACGGCGGCTATACGCTCGGGGAAGGCGAGCCGACGCTGGCCGGGCTCCTGAAGAAGGCGGGGTACCGGACGGGGGCGGCGGTCTCGTCCGCTGTCCTCTCGGGGCGGTCGGGAATCGGCCGGGGCTTCGATCTCTGGGAGGACCGGCTCGGGGGAGGCCGTCCCGGCGCCGCTCCGGAGTTCGTCGAGAGGCCCGGGGCGGAGACGGCGGCCCTGCTCCTGAAGTGGATCCGCGCGCAGGAGGGGCAGCGGTTCTTCGCCTTTCTCCACACGTACGAGCCGCATGCGCCTTACGCGGCGCCCGAGCCGTTCCGATCCCGGTACGCGGATCCCTACGACGGCGAGGTCGCGGCCTCGGATGCGATCGTCGGCGGGTTCCTCGATGAGCTGAAGAGGGCCGGGATCTACGACGACGCTCTCGTCATCCTCCTGTCGGATCACGGCGAGGGACTCGGCGACCACGGCGAGAAGCAGCACGGGATCTTCGTCTACCGCGAGGCGCTCCAGGTGCCGCTCGCGATCAAGCTCCCGGGGAACGCCTTCGGCGGGCGGTCCGTCGCAGCGCCCGTCCAGCTTTCCGACGTCTTCGCGACGGTCGGCGAGCTCCTCGGCGTCGCGGCCTTTCCCGAGCGGCCCGGCACGTTCCCGCTCGGCCGGCTCGCCGCCGGCGCGCCCGCCCCGGACCGCCGCGTCTTCGCCGAGAACCACAGCCCGCGAATCCGGCTCGGCTGGAGCGAGCTGCGGGCGCTCGTCTCCGAGCGGTACTACTACATCGACGCGCCGAGGCCGGAGCTCTACGCGGCGACGGACGCCGCCCAGCGGACGAACCTCGTCGATCAGAGGCCGCCGGAGCTGCGGTCCCTGGTGGTCGAGATGGAGAAGCGGCGGACGGCGCTTCGGGCTCCGGCTCCCGTCGACGCCGAGACGGCCGCGAAGCTCCGCTCGCTCGGCTACCTGACCGGGACGGCCCGCGACGACGGACCCCGGCCCGACCCGAAGGACGTCATCGGAAGCTTCGCGCGCCTCGAGTCGGCGACGGAGCTGCACCAGGCGGGCCGAAGCGCCGAGGCGCTCCCGCTGCTCGTGCAGGTCGTCGCCGAGAGCCCGAGCCTCGTCGACGCCTGGGAGGTCCTCGCGGCCGTCTACGAACGGCTCGGCCGGCTCGACGAGGCCCTTTCAGCACTCAGGAACGCGGTCGCCTTCTCTCCGCCGGGGCGGTCCCGCCTCGTGGCGGAGGTCGCGGCCCTGGCCCTCCGAGCGGGCCGTCTCGACGAGGCCCGCCGGAATGCCGAGCTGGCCCGCGATTTCGGGGACCCACGGGCCTGGGTCGTGCTCGGAAGGATCGCCCTCCGCGAGGGGAAGTACGACGAAGCGCTGCGCCTCGCCGCGCGGGCGCTCGCCGTCCCGGGAGCGGCGCCTGCCGCCGGGATTCACGTCGTGAGAGCCGAGGCGTACGGCAGGAAAGGGGAGCTGGCCCTGGCGGAGCGCGCCTATCGGGAGGAGCTCGAGGCCCATCCGGGGAGCGTCGAGGCGCTCACGGGGCTCGCCGTCGTCGCGGCGACGCGCGGTGAGATCGATGAAGCGGTTCGTCGCGTGAAGGCCCTCGTGGGGGCCGTCCCGACCGTCGAGGGCTACCTGGCGGGCGTCGTCAGCCTCGAGAGCTTCCGGCTCACGAACGAGGCGCGCTCGCTCCTCGCCGAGGGCCGCAGGGCCTTTCCCGAGGATCCCCGGCTCGCTCGCCTCGAGACGGCGGGGGGGGCCGCCGGGCACCGCTGACGGGGGCATCCGGCCTCCGGAGGCGGGGCCGGGTGACCCATCCGGTCCCGTACGCGACCGTCGTTTCTTCGCGGCGGGGCCCGGGTCTCCTGCGCCGCAATGTCTCTATCTGTCCGGCACGCGCCTTCCATGGAGAAGACGTACGCCGATGACCAGTCCCGCGTTTCCCGGGCCTGTCATGGCCGCAAGGTATTCGAAAAAGGTGACTTCTGTCTGCAGTGGGCGCGGCTTCCAGCCTGTGGCATGGGAGCGTAGACTGCGCGATGCTACGGAATTCCCAATCCGGTTCCAAGTTTTCGCTCAGGAGGCTGACGTCGCGTTGACCGGCACTTCCACCCCCCGGGAAGGACGCCGAGACGTCGCGTCGACGAACCGAATGCCCGAAGGGGTTTCGCAGTCTGCGGGGATGCCCGTCAAGGGAGAAAGGAGGGAGACCGGAACGTCCTGCAAAGGCGAGCGCCGGACCGCCCCGGGGGCGGCGACGGCGCGTTTCCACGGTCGAGCGGGGAAGGTCCTCACCCGGCCATCGCGATTCCGAGGAAACAGATCGAACACGGTACCCGATTCGAAGGAGAGAAGGCTGCATGATCAGGAACAGGCTGTCGCTCGTACTCCTGGCTCTGCCGCTCCTCGTGGCGAACATCGTCGCCGCACAGGGGCTTCCGACCGGCACGCTCGCGGGCCGCGTCGCCGAATCTGAGGGGCTCGCGCTCCCCGGCGTCACCGTCACCGTCAAGTCTCCCGCCCTGCAGGGCACCCGTACCGCCGTCACGAACGTGAACGGCGACTACGTCGTTCCGAACCTCCCCCCCGGCGACTACGTCGCCACGTTCGTCATGTCGGGCTTCCAGAGCGCGACGCGGAACATCCGGATCTCCGCGAGCCAGCAGGCCCCGCTCAACGTGAAGCTCTCGATCTCCTCGGTCGCCGCCGAGGCGACGGTCGTGGCCCAGAGCGAGACGGTCTCTCAGACCGCCCAGGCCTCGACGACCTACTCGACCGAGATGACGAACAAGCTGCCGATGGCGCGGACGATCCTCTCGTCCGTCGTCCTCACCCCGGGCGTCAACACGAACGGGCCGGGCGGCAACACCACCGTTTCGGGCGCGCAGTCGTTCGACAACGTCTTCACCGTCAACGGCGTCAACATCCAGGACAACATCCGCGGCACGCCGACGGGGACGCTCGTCATCGAGGACGCCATCCAGGAGACGACCACGATGACGTCGGGCGTCTCTGCCGAGTACGGCCGCTTCACGGGCGGCGTCATCAACGCCGTGACGAAGCAGGGCGGCAACTCGTTCAGCGGCTCCTTCCGCGTGACGCTGAACAACAACGACTGGCAGTCGCAGACCCCGATCGCCCAGACGTACGTCGACAAGGTCGTCCCGACCTACGAGGCGACGCTCGGCGGGCCGATCATCAAGGACCGGATCTGGTTCTTCGCCGCCGGCCGCTACAACAAGAACGAGTACTCGGGCCAGACGGTCGCCCCGTCGAACGTTTCGTTCCCGCGGGCCGACACGGACAAGCGCTACGAGGGCAAGCTGACCCTCACCCCCTTCCAGAACCACACGATCACCGGGTCGTACACGAAGGGCGAGGTCGAGCAGACGAACTACTACTTCACCTCGCTCCCGCTCCTCGAGACGAACGGCCCGCTGTACGACCGCAACCTCCCGACGGACCTCCTCTCGATCAACTACAACGGCGTCCTCTCCTCGAACTTCTTCGTCGAGGCCCAGTACTCCGCCAAGAAGTTCACGTTCGAGAACTCGGGCAGCCGCTTCAACGAGCTGATCAAGGGCACTGCCGCCCTCTCCGCCGCCCAGGGCTACGGCCAGTTCTTCGGCGCGATCTTCTGCGGCGTCTGCCCGGGCGCCTCCGAGAAGCGCGACAACGAGGACTTCCTCGTGAAGGGGACGTACTTCCTCTCGACGAAGGGCCTCGGGTCGCACAACATCGTCGTCGGCTACGACCGGTTCTCGAGCACGCGCCTGTCGAACAACTGGCAGTCGGGCAGCTCCTGGATCCTCGGCGCCTCGGACGTCCGCTGGGACGGCACGAACATCTACCCCGTCATCGACGAGAACTCCTATCTCTCCTACTGGCCGATCCCGAAGCTCAGCCAGGGGAGCGACATGCTCACGAACTCGATCTTCATCAACGACACGTGGCGCCTGAACGACCGCTGGTCCTTCAACGTCGGCCTCCGCTGGGACAAGAACGACGCGGTCGACTCCGGCGGCCAGACGACGGCGAACGACAGCGCCTTCAGCCCCCGCCTCGCGGCGAACTGGGACGTCTTCGGTGACGGCAAGCTCCGCGTGACGGCGAGCTACGCCACCTACGTCGGCCAGATCCAGGAGGGGATCGCGGGCTCCGGCGCCACGGGCGCGGGCGCCCCGGCGTCCTACTACTACTACTGGTACGACGACCCGATCAACACGAGCGCGACCGGGCCCTGGATGTCCACGGAGGACGTCCTCAGGAAGATGTTCGCGACGCTCGGCGTCACGGGCCTCGGCATGTTCCCGACGAACGCCTCGCCCGACTACGCCACGGTGCCGGGCGTGAACCTCCAGATCCCGAGCCCGATCAGCTCGCCGAAGTCGAACGAGTACGTCCTCGGCATCGGCGGGACCCTCGGCCAGAACCTCGTCTACCGCTTCGACGCCGTCCGCCGCGAGTACAAGGACTTCTACACGACGAAGCGCGACATGACGACGGGCCAGGTCGAGGACGACCTCGGCAACGCCTACGACCTCGGCTTCATCATCAACTCGAACATCCCGGAGCGCGAGTACACGGGCCTCCACACCTCGCTCGCGTGGCGCCAGGGCGCCCTCAACCTCGCGGCGAACTGGACGTGGTCCCACACGCTCGGGAACTTCGTCGGCGAGACGTCGGGCTCCGGCCCCGTCACCTCGCAGTTCCTGAACTACCCCGAGTACATCGACCTGAAGTGGAACGCGCCGCGCGGCTCGCTCTCGCAGGACCAGCGGCACCGCGTCCGCGTCGTCGGCACGTACGACTTCCGTCTCGGGCAGGCCTTCACGATCACCCCGGGCCTCGTCCAGTCGTACGACACGGGCCTCCCGTACGGCGCCGTCGGCGTCGCGAGCGTGAGCCCGTACGTCACGAACCCGGGCTACCTGCTCCCGCCCTCCCAGTCGACCTACTACTACACGGCCCGCGACGCCTACCGGACGGAGGACGTCTGGAGGACCGACCTCTCGGTCAACCTGAGCGCGAACCTCGGCCCGGTCGAGATCTTCGTCATCCCGCAGATGACGAACGTCTTCAACTCCTCGGCCGTCACGGCGCCCAACACGTCCGTCCGCTCGGGGACGACGGCCTCTGCGAGCTCCTCGACGGGCCTCATGCGCTTCAACCCCTTCACCTCGGCCCCGATCGAGTGCCCGCAGGGCTCCTCGTCGGCGGCCTGCGCGGCGATGGGCGCGAACTGGCAGAAGGGCCCCACCTTCGGCCAGCCGACCTCCGCCGCGAGCTACCAGGCCCCGCGCCGGTACTACATCGGCATGGGCGTCCGCTTCTAGCGGCCGCCCGGCGGCCTCTTCGGCCCCCGGACCCCGTCGGGTCCGGGGGCCTTCTTCGTTTCCGGGCTTCCGTCTCGCGAACCGGTCCTCTCGTCCGGGAATTCCTCGGTCGCCCTCAGGCACGGGGCTTTCATAGGCTTTGTCGTCCGCCAATGATGAATCGCCCCGACTCCGGGCCGGAATGGGCCGCAAGTGCATGCAGGGGATGGTTTTGTGCGCATGCGGGGGCGGGCTTTCGGCTTCCGGGGCCGAGTAGTAGACTTCGCGGTCTACGGAAACCCCAATTTGATTCCAAGAATCCGTTCATGACGCTGACGTCGCGGCTCACCGCACCCGTGCCCCGCATCGAGGGCGGATCCGTGACCCGGCGCACATCTCCACGCTGCCCAGACGGGTTCCGAGACGTGACCGGACGCCCTCTCGATGGGGGAAAGGAGGCTCTGCCCGAGATCTCTCGACCGACGTAGGACCGCTTGAACACGCGGCTCTGCCGCGTCGCCCGAGGGCCGGGAGGATCGGCCTCCCGGGTGCCAAGGGCTGGTCACCATCGATGGACACAAGTTTCAGGGATCCGATCTCAAGGAGGGAAGGTTGATGATTCGTAACAGGCTCTGGCTGGTTCTCCTGGCCGTGCCGCTCCTCGTGGCGAACGTCGTCGCCGCGCAGGGTCTCCCGACCGGTACGCTCGCGGGCCGCGTCTCCGAGTCCGAAGGGCTCGCGCTCCCCGGCGTCACCGTCACCGTCAAGTCTCCCGCCCTGCAGGGCACCCGTACCGCCGTCACGAACGTGAACGGCGACTACGTCATCCCGAACCTGCCCCCCGGCGAATACGTCGCCACGTTCGTGATGTCGGGCTTCCAGAGCGCGACGCGCAACGTGAAGATCTCCGCGAGCCAGCAGGTCCCGCTCAACGCGAAGCTCTCGATCTCGGCGGTCGCCGCCGAGGCGATGGTCGTCGCCCAGAGCGAGACGGTCTCGCAGACGGCCCAGGCGGCGACGACCTACTCGACCGAGGTCACGAACAAGCTGCCGATGGCGCGGACGATCCTCTCGTCCGTCGTCCTCTCCGCGGGCGTCAACACGAACGGCCCCGGCGGCAACACGACGATCTCGGGCGCCCAGTCGTTCGACAACGTCTTCACCGTCAACGGCGTCAACATCCAGGACAACATCCGCGGCACCCCGACGGGCACGCTCGTCATCGAGGACGCCATCCAGGAGACGACGACGATGACGTCGGGCGTCTCGGCCGAGTTCGGCCGCTTCACGGGCGGCGTCATCAACGCCGTCACGAAGCAGGGCGGCAACGCGTTCAGCGGGTCCGCCCGCGTGACGCTCAACAACGACAACTGGCAGTCGCAGGCTCCGATCGAGCGCACCTACCTCGACAAGGTCGTCCCGACCTACGAGGCGACGCTCGGCGGGCCGATCATCAAGGACCGGATCTGGTTCTTCGGCGCCGGCCGCTACAACAAGAACGACTACACGGGCACCACGGTCGCGCCGCTCGCCGGGTCGTTCCCGCGGTCCGACACGGACAAGCGGTATGAGGCCAAGCTGACCCTCACGCCGTTCCAGAACCACACGGTCACCGGGTCCTACACGAAGGGCCAGGTCGACCAGTCGAACTACTACTTCACGTCGTTCCCGCTCCTCGAGACGAACGGCACGACCTACGACCGCAGCCTCCCGACGGACCTCCTCTCGATCAACTACAACGGCGTCCTCTCCTCGAACTTCTTCGTCGAGGCGCAGTACTCGGCCAAGAACTTCACGTTCGAGAACTCGGGCAGCCGCTTCAACGAGCTCGTCAAGGGGACCGCCGTCGTCGTCCTCGACCGCGGCCTCGGCCAGATGTTCGGCTCGATCTTCTGCGCCGTCTGCCCGGGCGCCGGCGAGAAGCGCGACAACGAGGACTTCCTCGTGAAGGGGACCTACTTCCTCTCCACGAAGAGCCTCGGCTCGCACAACGTCGTCGTCGGCTACGACCGCTTCTCCTCGACGCGCGTCTCGAACAACTGGCAGTCGGGCAGCTCCTGGCTCCTCTTCGCCTCCTCGGTCCGGACCGACGGGACGAACCTCTACCCGGTCATCGACGAGAACTCGTACCTCCTCTACGCGCCGATCCCGGAGGCGAGCCAGGGCAGCGACATGCTGACCAACTCCGTCTTCATCAACGACACGTGGCGCCTCAACGACCGGTTCTCGTTCAACATCGGCCTCCGCTGGGACAAGAACGACGCCAAGGACGCGGCCGGCCAGGTCACGGCGAACGACAGCGCCTTCAGCCCCCGCCTCTCCGCGAACTGGGACGTCTTCGGTGACGGCAAGCTCCGCCTGACGGCGAGCTACGCCACGTACGTCGGCCAGATCCAGGAAGGCATCGCGGGCTCCGGCGCCACCGGCGCGGGCGCCCCGGCGTCCTACTACTACTACTGGGGCGGCGCCCCGATCAACGCCAACACGACCGGCCCGTGGCTCTCCACGGACAAGGTCCTCCAGGCGATGTTCGCCGCCGAGGGCGTCACCGGCCTCAACCAGTTCCCGAACCGCGGCGCCGACGTGGCGTCCGTTCCGGGCGTGAACCTCCTCATCCCGAACCCGGTCAGCTCGCCCAAGACGAACGAGATCGTCCTCGGCATCGGCGGCACGCTCGGCAAGAACATCACCTACCGCGTCGACGCCGTCCGCCGCGAGTACGAGGACTTCTACGCGACCAAGCGCGACACCTCGACCGGCCAGGTGACCGACTCCGTCGGCAACGAGTACGACCTCGGCTACATCGTCAACTCCAACATCCCGGTCCGCGAGTACACGGGCCTCCACTCCTCGCTCGCGTGGCGCACCGGCAACCTGAACCTCGCCGCCAACTGGACCTGGTCGCACGCGATCGGGAACTTCACCGGCGAGACGAGCGGCTCCGGCCCGGTCACCTCGACGTTCCAGAACTACCCCGAGTACCTCGACATGAAGTGGTACGCCCCGACCGGCTCGCTGTCGCAGGACCAGCGCCACCGGGTCCGCCTCGTCGGCACGTACGACTTCCGCCTCGGCTCGGCCTTCACGATCACCCCGGGCCTCGTGCAGTCCTTCGACACCGGTCTCCCGTACGGCGCCGTCGGCACGACGGCCGTCTCGGCCTTCGTCACGAACCCGGGCTACGTCACCCCGCCGCCCACCAACACCTACTACTACTCGGCGCGCGACGCCTACCGGACCGACGACGTGTGGCGGACCGACCTCTCGGTCAACCTCAGCGCGAACCTCGGCCCCGTCGAGCTCTTCGTCATCCCGCAGATGACGAACGTCTTCAACGAGAGCGCCGTCACGGCTCCGAACACCGCGGTCCGCTCGGGCACGAGCGCCTCGGCGAGCGGCAGCACCGGCCTCATCCGCTTCAACCCCTTCACGACGGCCCCGGTCGAGTGCGCTCAGGGCGCGACGGCCGCGGCGTGCAAGGCGGCTGGCGCGAACTGGCAGAAGGGGCCGGACTTCGGCAAGCCGACCTCCGCCGCCAGCTACCAGGCTCCCCGCCGGTATTACATCGGCATGGGGCTCCGCTTCTAGTCCTTCCGGAAACCGCGTTTCCGTCGGCCCCCCGGCTTCGGCCGGGGGGCCTTTTTCGTGCCCGGCGGCTTTCCGCGGGGACCGAGGCTATCCTCCGCGACGTCATGGGCTTCGCTTCCCTCCGCCGCGCCGCTCTCCCCGGCGTCGCCGCCGCCACCCTCGCCGCCGCCGCCTGCGGGCGTTCCGGCGGGACGGCTGCCGCGCCCCGGTTCCCCGGGGCCCCCGTCGTCCTCGTCACGATCGACACGCTCCGGGCCGACCGACTCCCGATGTACGGCTACGGGAAGGTCGAGACGCCCGCGCTCGACGCGCTCCGAAGGGACGCCGTCCTCTTCGAGCAGGCCTACGCGCACGTCCCGCTCACGCTCCCGTCGCACGCCTCGGTCTTCACGGGCCTCGAGCCGGGGATGCACGGCGTCCTCGACAACTCGGGCTACCGCCTCCCGGCGGGCGACCCGACGCTCGCCGAGCTGCTGAAGGCGAAGGGGTACGCGACGGGCGGCGCCGTCTCGGCCGCCGTCCTCGCCTCGAAGAGCGGCATCGCCCGCGGCTTCGACTTCTGGGAGGAGAAGGTCGAGGCGAAGGGGCCCGTGTCGATGCTCGACTTCGTCGAGAGGCCCGGCGGCGAGACGGCGCGGCTCCTCGTCGAGTGGCTCCGGCCTCACGCCGCGGAGCGGTTCCTCGCCTTCCTCCACGTCTACGAGCCCCACGCGCCCTACGCGCCGCCCGAGCCGTTCCGCTCGAAGTACGCCGACCGCTACGACGGCGAGGTGGCGGCGTCCGACGCCGTCGTCGGCGCCTTCCTCGACGAGCTGAAGAGGCTGGGCGTCTACGAGAAGGCGGTCGTCGTCCTCCTCTCCGACCACGGCGAGGGGCTCGGCGACCACGGCGAGTCGCAGCACGGCATCTTCCTCTACCGCGAGTCGATCCACGTGCCGCTCCTCGTCAAGCTCCCGGGGAGCGCCCTCGCGGGGAAGAGCGTCGCCGCGCCGGTGCAGCTGACCGACGTCTTCGCCACGGTCGGCGATCTCCTCGGCCTCGAGGGCTTTCCCGATCGCCCCGGCACAGCCTCGCTCTCCCGGCTCGCGGCGGGCGCTCCCGCGCCCGACCGGCGCGTCTTCGCCGAGAACTACAGCCCGCGGATCCGCCTCGGGTGGAGCGAGCTGAGGGCCCTCGTCTCGGAGAAGTACCACTACGTCGAGGCGCCGACGCCGGAGCTCTACGACGTCGCGGCCGACCCGGCGCAGAAGGCGAACCTCGCGGCGAACAAGCCGCCCGAGCTCCGCGCGATGGTCGTCGAGACCGAGCGGCGGAGGACGCCGCTCCGCGCGCCGGAAGCGGTCGACCCGGAGACGGCGGCGAAGCTCCGCTCGCTCGGATACCTCACCGGGAACGCGGACGATTCCGGCCCGCGCCCCGACCCGAAGGACGCGATCGGCTCGCTCGTGAAGCTCCAGTCGGCCGTCGAGCTGCACCAGGCGGGGCGCAGCGCCGAGGCGGTGCCCCTCCTCCTCGAGGTCCTCTCCGGGAACCCCCGCCTCGTCGACGGGTGGGAGGTCCTCTCGAGCGCCTACGAGCGGCTCGGGAAGATGGACGAGGCGCTCGCGGCGCTCAAGAAGACGGTCGCGAACTCCCCGCCCGGCCGCTCGAACTACGTCGCCGACGTCGCGGCGCTCGCGCTCCGCGCGGGGCGGCTCGACGAGGCCCGGAAGAACGCCGAGGTCGCGCGCGACCTCGGCGAGGCGCGCGCGTACGTCGTCCTCGGGCGCGTCGCCCTTCGCGAAGGGAAGCTCGACGAAGCGCTCCGCGCCGCGAACGAGGGGATCGCGAAGGGGGGCTCCTTCCCGCCGCAGGGGCTCCGCGTCGTGAAGGCCGAGGTCCTGGGCCGGCAGGAGAAGCTCGCGGACGCCGAGGCCGAGTACCGCCTCGAGCTCGACGCGCACCCGCAGAGCGTCGAGGCGTGGACGGGTCTCGCGATCGTCGCCGCCGTCCGCGGCGACCTGTCCGAGGCGGCGCGACGGGTCGGGGAGATGGTCCGCGCCGTGCCGACGACCGAGGGGTACGTCGCGGGCGTCGTCAGCCTCCGGAGCTTCGGACGCCTTCCCGAGGCGAGGGCGCTCGCCGCCGCGGCCCGCCGCGCGTTCCCGGCCGACCCGCGCCTCGCGCGCGAGGAGGCCGCGCTCGCCTCCGG
>JBDIBE010000004.1:0-28686 GCA_039812785.1 Thermoanaerobaculia bacterium
CCCCGTCCGCCGCGTCGCCCGAGCCGTACGCCGCGCTCCCGCCCGGCGCCGAGGCGCCCGTCCTCAGGACGCGGGTCGAACCGCAGTACCCCCTCGCCGCCCGCCGCGCGGGAGTCGGCGGCGAGGTCGTCCTCCAGGTCGTCGTCGAGCGCGACGGGACGATCGGCGGCGTCTTCCCGGTCAAGGAGGGCCCGCTCGGGCTCACCGAGGCCGCGACGGACGCCGTCCGCCGCTGGGTGTACGAGCCGGCGAAGCTCGACGGCAGGCCCATCGCAGTCCTCAAGACGGTCCGCGTCCGCTTCACGCCCGCAGCCCCGTGACGCCGCGGCCCGGCGGGCGGAACCTATAATCGCCGCGCGACTTCCATGTACGAGCTCGTCTACGAGGTCGAGGGGCGACCGCAGCGCTATCGCCTGGCCGGCACCGAGGTCTTCCTCGGGAGGTCGAGCGAGAACGAGGTCGTCCTCAACGACTTCTCCGTCTCGCGGCGGCACGCCGTCATCCGCCAGGAGAACGGCCGCTGGACCGTCGTCGACCAGAACTCCACGAACGGGGTGAAGGTCAACGGGCGCTTCGTCGCCTCCTCGCCGATCGCGCCCGGCGACGTCCTGACGGTGGGGACCTTCTCCCTGACCGTTCGCGAGGAGCCCTCGGCGGTGAGGCCGAAGGCGCCCGTCCGGCCGGTCGGGGAGTCCTCCTCGACCTTCGTCCGCTCCATCGCCGACTTCAACCGCGACTTCCACCTCGAGGAGTTCGTCCCCGAGGAGGAGGGCGACGCGCTGACGCAGTCGGGGAAGCGCTCCACGTCGGCCCTCGCGCGGAGCAAGATCTTCGAGATCCTCGTCCAGGTCGCCAAGACGCTCATCCTCGCCCGAGAGGTGGAGGAGATCCTCGGCAAGGTCGTCGACCTCCTCTTCGAGCACCTGCCGGTGGACCGGGCCGTCGTCGTCCTCGTCGGCGAGGACGGCCGGCTCGTCCCGATGCTCGCCCGCCAGCGGGGGAAGGACTCGCGCGAGTCGGGAGACGCGGGGGAGATCTTCTCCCACACGATCGTCGAGTCCGTCATCCAGAACCGCGTCGCCGTCCTCACTTCCGACGCCCTCGCGGACGGGCGCTTCGAGGCGGGCCAGTCGATCCGGATCCAGCAGATCCGCTCCGCGATGTGCGTCCCGCTCTGGAACCAGGACCGGATCATCGGCGCCCTGCACGTCGACACCCCGCTCCGGGCGGGGAGCTTCACCGCCGACGACCTCGACCTCCTGACCGCCCTCGGCAACTTCGCGGCGGTCGCCATCGAGCGGGCGCGCCTGCAGCGGCGGATCGAGAAGGAGGAGCGGATCCGCGAGCGGCTCTCGCGCTACCACTCGCCCGGCGTCGTCGAGGAGATCGCCTCCGACGCGAGCGGCGTGATCGAGCGGGTGAGGACCCGGAACGTCTCCGTCTTCTTCGCCGACATCGTCGGATTCACGACGGCGGCCGAAGGGATGGACCCGGAGGCGCTCTCGCGCTTCCTCTCTACCTTCTTCACCTTCGCGGCGGACGCGATCTTCGCGGAGGGGGGGACCCTCGACAAGTTCATCGGCGACGCCGTCATGGCGTTCTTCGGAGCGCCGATCGCGCAGGCCGACCACGCGCGCCGCGCCGTGTCGGCGGCGTCCAAGCTCGTCGAGAGCGTGAAGGCCTGGAACGTCGAGCGGGTCGCCCGCGGCGAGTCCCCGGTCGGCGTGAGGATCGGCGTGAACACCGGGAACGCCGTCGTCGGCGACATCGGCTCGGCCCAGCGCGTCGACTACACCGTCCTCGGAAACACCGTGAACGTCGCCGCCCGGATCGAGGAATACGTCGCCGGGCCGAACGAGGTCGCCGTCGGCGAGGAGACGGCTCGCCTGACGGCCGACGACTTCGCCTACGAGCCGCTCGGAGACGTGAGGCTCAAGGGGCTCTCGCGCGGCCTGCCGTGCTACCGGGTGAAGATGGACGCCCGCGGCGTCCCGCTCCCGGCGCCGCGCTGAATGCGGCCGTCCCTCGACGGGCTCGTCTTCCTCACCTCCAACCCGGGCAAGGCGCGGGAGGCGGCGGCCCTCCTCGGCCGGCCCGTCGCCGCCCGTCCGCTCGACCTTCCCGAGATCCAGTCGCTCGACTTCGTCGAGGTCGTCGTCGCCAAGGCGCTCGCGGCCGTGGAGCGCCTCGGCGTCCCCGTCCTCGTCGAGGACTCCGGCCTTTCCCTTCCGGCCTGGAAGGGCTATCCGGGCCCGCTGACGAAGTTCGCCGTCGGCGCCGTGGGCGAGGCCGGCTTCGCGCGACTCGCCCACGCCTGGGGCGACTCACGGGCCGAGGCGGTCTCGACGCTCGGCCTCGCCTGGCCGGGGGCGGCGGCCGAGGACGTCATCGTCGCCTCGGGGCGGGTCGCGGGGAGCCTCGCTCCCCTCCCGCGAGGAGAGAACGGTTTCGGCTGGGACGTCATCTTCGTTCCCGAGGGCGAGAGCCGGACGTTCGCCGAGATGAGCGCGGAGGAGAAGAACGCCCGCTCGCACCGGGCGAAGGCCTTCGGCGAGCTGAAGCGGCTCCTCGGGGCCTGACGACAACACAGCCCGCTCGCGGGCGCGCCCTCGGGGTGAAGCCGCGGGGCCGCGCCCGACGCCGCTTCCCGAGGCGCCAAGTAGAATAGAAAATCAAGACCTGACCCCAGGCTCGCTAGACACGATCGGCGGGAGGATCGTATCTGCTTCCAGATGAACCGACCCTCGATGATCGCCGTTGTGTTCTTCCGATCGGAATGGGTGTTCGGCTGGCCCGAGCGCACGAAGGAGCTCGTGCAGCCCGAAGGACGCGGACGATGGAATCTGCGTCGAGGCCGCGACCAGGTGGTACGACAGCTGCGTGGCTGCGTGCTGAGAGTCCCTCGGACCCTGCGGGTCCTGACATGCCTCTCGTGGGTGCTTGCGTCGCCGCTTCAGGCGATACCCTCGGAGCCGCCCGCGAAAGGCCCGGTCGCGTCGCCGGCGGTCGTTTCCATAACGGATGCCGCAGGGCGAGGGCTCGGCCTGCTCTCGATCGACCGTCGCGCTTCACTCGACCCGTCACTTTCCCGGACGGTCTTCGAGTCGCCGTCCGGACGCATCCTGGTCGCGACGCGCCGCAGGGCACAAGGGGGGATCACGTGGACTGCCTTCCGCGAGGCTGGCGCCGGCGAGACGCTGGTCGTCTGGGGACGGTGGGATCTCGGCGGCGACGAGGCGCGAGTTCCGACAATCTACATCGTCGGCGATAGCTCTGTCGGGTGGAGCTGGTTGAGGAAGGGTCCCAACGCGGAAGAAAAGCGAGCGCGCGCCAATCTGGCCCGGTGGATCTCCGTGCGCTCGCCTTCGCTTGCAAACCTGCTGCGGGAGGCGGTGGAGGCGTCCATCGTGTCGCAGAGTGCAGTCGCCAACTTCGAGGGCTCCGCGGATCTCCAGCGCGTCGTCGTGCCGATGGTCTCTCTCTACTCCGTGTTCGGCCGGCCGCAGGACAGAAGCACGGGGCAGACGGCGGTCCTGCGAGTCGCCGGCCGCGACGCCACGAAGCGCCTCCTGGACGCTCTCGACGCGAGCTCGGTACCCGCCTTCGCCGGGCCGGATACCTCGAAGCGATGGAGCGGACGGGTCGTCGGCGGACGTGAAGAGAAGCTGGGCCAGCTGAGCCTCGGTTGGAAAGCGCTCGCGAACCCCGGGGCTCCCCTTCAGGCGAGCATTGCGACGCTCGATTGGGCCGCCGGTTCCAGAGGCGAACGCGCACACGTGATGTTCTTCGGTCCCGGGGGAGGCTACTTCGTCAAGCTCGAACGAAAGACGGGCGGCGACTGGACGACGGTCGTCACGATCGACGGCTTCGGGGACGTCGAGGGCGAGGGCTGGTGGGCGCCCTACCGCATCGGCGACCGCTTCCTGAAGGAGGGCGTTTACGACTTCGTCGAGATCCCTCCTTCGGGCGACCGCGACATCCGGCAGGCACGTTCGGACCTCCTCGACCGGATTCGAGGAGCCATGGGCCGGAGCGGGTTCTCCGGGGCCGACGCGGAGGAGATGCTCTTTCGATGGCAGCGAATCCTGAATCTCGACGAGGTCAGGGACTCCTTGCCCCAGCTCGGGCCTCTCGCGGGCGTCCTTTCGGAGACTCCGATGCCCGTGTTCCGAAACGAAGCCGACGAGGCGTGGGCGGGTTCTGTCGAGCTGAGGTCCAGCGACCGTCGCTGACGGCGCGAGCCCGGGACGCCACCGCCTGCCCCGGGGGCGTTCTCATGAGGTCCGTCAGGCCCGATCAGGGCCTGACGAATCCCGTTCGACGCGCTGTGTCGTACCGCCTGCGGCGCGAATGCTGAAGGAGAAGGTCAGAACCTGACGCCGAGCCGCCGCGCCGCGTCGTCGGCCTTCGCGAGGAGCTCCGTGAGGCCTCCGTCGTTGACGAGGACGACGTCGCAGGCGGCGTTCCTCTCCGCCTCCGGGAGCTGGGCGCGCATCCGCGCGAGGACGCCCTCGCACGTCGCGCCCGGGTCGCGGGCGAGGGCGCGTTCGAGGCGGAGCTCCTCGGGCGCCGAGACGGCGACGAGGAGGTCGAAGCGCTCGCGGCCCCGGTTCTCGACGAGGAGCGTCGCCTCGACCGCGGCGGCAGCGTGCCCCTCGGCCTCGCGCTCGGCGAGCCAGCGGTCGGTCTCGGCGCGGACGAGGGGGTGGACGACGGCGTTGAGGCGAGCGACGGCGGCCGGGTCTCCGAAGACGAGGCGGGCGAGGGCGGGGCGGTCGACGGCGCCGCGCGCGTCGAGGACGCTGTGGCCGAACTCCTCCGCGACGGCGGCCGCGCCCGCACCCCCGGGCTCGTAGAGGGCGTGGACGAGCCGGTCGGCGTCGAGGACGGGGATCCCGAGCTCGCGCCAGCGCGCGGCGACGGCGCTCTTTCCGGAGGCGATCCCGCCGGTGAGGCCGACGCGCCGCACGCTCAGAGGCCGCGCCGGGCGCGGCAGAGGTCGACGGTGTTCGCGAGGAGCCGCGCGATCGTGAGCGGCCCGACGCCCCCCGGGACCGGCGTGTAGCGGGAGGCGCGCTCCCTCACGTCGACCGGGTGGACGTCGCCGACGAGGAGCGAGCCCTTCGCGGCGAACGCGGCGGCCTTCGCCGCGTCGCCCGGGAAGCAGCGGGCGGCCTCCTCGGCCGTCTCGATCCGGTTGATCCCGACGTCGACGACGACGGCTCCCTCGCGAATGAAGTCCGCGGT
Organism: Thermoanaerobaculia bacterium; assembly: GCA_039812785.1. Classification (GTDB taxonomy): domain Bacteria; phylum Acidobacteriota; class Thermoanaerobaculia; order UBA5066; family UBA5066; genus UBA5066. Next base: position 5,248 of record JBDIBE010000004.1, read on the forward strand.
GACGAAGGCGGGCTTCCCGATCGCCGCGACGAGGAGCTCGGCCTCGCGGCAGAGGCCGGGGAGGTCGCGCGTCTTCGAGTGGGCGACGGTGACGGTCGCGTCGGCCTTCGTCAGGAGGGTCGCCATCGGCTTGCCGACGATGTCGCTCCGGCCGAGGACCACCGCCCGCGTCCCGCGGAGCGGGACGTCCTCGCGCCGCAGGAGCTCCATGACGCCCGCGGGCGTGCAGGGAACGGGGGCGGGGCGGCCCTGGACGAGCCGTCCGACGTTCGTCGGGTGGAACCCGTCGGCGTCCTTGGCGGGATCGACCGCCTCGAGGACCCTCGACGTGCCGATGCCGCCGGGGAGCGGGAGCTGGACGAGGATCGCGTCGACCTCCGGGTCCGCGTTGAGCCGCCCGATCTGGGCGAGGAGAGCCGCCTCGGTGACCGTCGCGGGGAGGCGGAGCGTCTCGGCGCGGATCCCCGCCTCGCGGGCGGCCTTCTCCTTGTTGCGGACGTAGACCTGGCTCGCCGGGTCGTCCCCGGCGAGGATGACGGAGAGCCCGGGGACGACCCCGCGGGCGGCGAGGGCGGCGACGGCCTCGGCCGTCTCGCGGCGGATGTCGGCGGCGACCTTCGCGCCGTCGAGGATCGTGGCGGTCATGGGGCTCCTTTCCGCGCGACGTGCGCGGCGGCGATGCCGAAGGCGAGGAGGCGGACGTCGACCGTCGCGAAGCCGGCGGCGCGCATCCGCCCGGCGAGGGCCTCGGGCGCGGGCCAGCGGCCGACCGAGTCGGGGAGGTACTGGTAGGCGGAGCCGTCGCCCGAGACGAGCCGGCCGAGGAGGGGGACGACGTGCCTCACGTGGAGGCGGACGAGCGGGGCGAGCGGCCCTGCCGGCTCGGGGGTGAACTCGAGGACGACGAGCCGGCCCCCGGGCTTCAGGACGCGGCAGAGCTCGCCCAGGCCGCGGTCGAGGTCCTCGAAGTTCCTCACGCCGAAGGCGGCCGTCGCGCCGTCGAAGGTCGCGTCGGCGAAGGGGAGCCTCAGGCCGTCGGCGGCCGCCTCGGGGATCGGCGTCCCCTTCCTCCGGAACTTCTCCCTCCCGAGGGCGAGCATCTCGAACGTGAAATCGGCCGCGACGACGGTCGCCCCGCCCCGGCTCCGGCTCCGCACGGCGAGGGCGAGGTCGCCCGTCCCGGAGCAGAGGTCGAGGACCCGCTCGCCGGGGCCGGGGGCGAGGAGGCGGGCCGCCTCGCGCCTCCAGGCGACGTCCGTCCCGCCCGAGAGGAGGCGGTTCAGGAGGTCGTATCGGGGAGCGATCCGGGAGAACATCGCCCGGATCTTCCGGGCGGCCTTGTCGGGATCCTGGGGCGGGGCCGCGCTCACGGGGCGGCACGGTAGCTTCCGCGGCGCGGGGCGTAAAGCGGTCTCCCGGGGGCGCCTCCGGCGGCGGCGGCGGGACCCCGCTTGACAGCCCCGGGGGTGCGTCGTATCTTTCACGGCCCTGCGCGGGGAAACCTGCGCAAGGTGCGTCCTCCCCCGGGAGCCCGGTCTTTCTCACGCCCCGGCCGGGTCCTGCATTTCGAGACGAGAAGCGCGGAGAGACCCGCGATTCCCGAAAACTCCGACCGGAGAGCTGAGGTCCCGTGAGTTCCCGAACGCCTCTGCCCAAGATGAACGAGCTCCCGCGGCGCTGGATCGTCGTCGACGCCGACGGCAAGGTCCTCGGCCGCCTCGCAACCGTCGTCGCGATGCACCTGTCGGGCAAGTCGAAGCCGACCTACACGCCGTTCCTCGACACGGGCGACTTCGTCGTCGTCGTGAACGCCGAGAAGGTCGTGCTGACCGGCGCCAAGGAGTCCGCCAAGCTGTACCGGTACCACACGGGGTACCCGGGCGGGCTCAAGACGACGAGCGCGGACAAGCTCCGCGCGTCGCGCCCCGAGAAGCTCGTCGAGAAGGCCGTCCGCGGCATGCTCCCCAAGACGAAGCTCGGCCGGAAGATGATCAAGAAGCTGAAGGTCTACGCGGGGCCCAGCCACCCGCACACGGCCCAGACCGCCAGGCCGGCGTGAGGCCCGAGGAGAGATCGTGAGCAACCTGCAGTACCACGCGATCGGCCGGCGGAAGGAGGCGGTCGCCCGCGTCTACCTCCGTCCCGGCAGCGGCGCGTTCGTCGTCAACGACCGCCCGTTCGAACAGTACTTCCCGAACGACGTCCTCAAGATGGTCATCCGGCAGCCCCTCCAGCTGACGGAGTCCTCCGAGAAGTTCGACATCGTCGCCCGCGTCGCCGGCGGCGGGAGCGCGGGCCAGGCCGGCGCGATCCGCCACGGGCTCTCGCGCGCGCTCTGCCTCTTCAACCTCGAGCTCCGCCCGACGCTGAAGAAGGCGGGCCTCCTCGCGCGCGACTCGCGCATGAAGGAGCGCAAGAAGTACGGCCAGCGCGGCGCCCGCGCCCGGTTCCAGTTCTCGAAGAGGTAGCCATGAGCCAGATCACGATGAAGGAGCTCCTCGAGGCGGGCGTCCACTTCGGGCACCAGACCAAGCGCTGGAACCCGAAGATGAAGAAGTACATCTTCGGGAAGCGCAACGGCATCTACATCATCGACCTGCAGAAGACGCTCAAGTGCTTCCGCGAGGCGGCGGCCTTCGTCACCGAGGCCGCCTCCCAGGGGAAGAACATCCTCTTCGTCGGGACGAAGAGGCAGGCGCAGGACGCCATCTACGAGGAGGCCAACCGCTGCGGCATGTTCTTCGTGAACAACCGCTGGCTCGGCGGCACCCTCACGAACTTCGTCACGATCCGCAAGTCGATCATGCGCCTCAAGGAGATCGAGGGGATGCTCGCCGAGAACTCGGACGCCATCCTCACGAAGAAGGAGCGCATCCGCCTCGAGCGCGAGCGGACGAAGCTCGCCAAGAACCTCTCCGGCATCACCGAGATGGAGGAGCTGCCGGACGTCCTCTTCGTGATCGACCCGAAGAAGGAGGCGATCGCGGTCCAGGAGGCGAACAAGCTCGGGATCCCGATCGTCGGCATCGTCGACACGAACTGCGACCCCGACCCGATCACGCACGTCATCCCCGGCAACGACGACGCCATCCGCGCGATCAAGCTCTTCACGGGCAAGATCGCCGACGCCGTCCTCGAGGGCCTGCACGCCCAGGAGGAGCGGTTCGTCGGGAAGGCGGCGGAGGCCGACGACGAGCCGATGCCCGCGAACTTCGTCGTCGCGGAGGGCGCGGCCGCCGGCGAGGCGATCGCCGCGAAGGACTCCGCGCCGGCTCAGGCCTGAGCCTCGAACGAACCTGATCGAGCCGGGCCGGCGGGAGTCGCGATGGGCGCGCTCCCGCCGGCCCTCTTCGCGTCCGGGCGCCCGGGCGCGCGAAAAACGAAGACGAACGACGACGCGCGGCGAGCGCCCGCGCGATGGGAGAGCCCGATGGAAATCACCACCGCGATGATCAAGGAGCTCCGGGAGAAGACCGGGGCCGGCATCCTCGACTGCAAGACGGCCCTCGCCGAGGCGAACGGGTCGATCGAGGAGGCCGAGAAGAGCCTCCGGAAGAAGGGCCTCGCCGCCGCCGCCAAGAAGGCGGGCCGCGTCGCCGCCGAGGGCCTCGTCGGCTACGCCTGCGACGGCTCCGTCGCCGCGCTCGTCGAGCTGAACTGCGAGACAGACTTCGTCGCCAAGACGGACGACTTCAAGGCCGCCCGCACGGCCCTCGCCGCGTACGTCGCCGGCGAGGCCTCCCTCGGCGACGCGCCCGAGGGGGACGTCGAGGCCCTGAAGGCGAAGGCCTGCCCGCCGGCCGTCCCCGGCGCCGCCGGCACCGTCGCCGACTGGCTCCAGGCGAACACGGCGAAGACGGGCGAGAACACTCAGCTCCGCCGCTTCGCGCGCCTCGTCGCCGCCGAGGGGAACGCCCTCAGCCTCTACGCCCACCCCGGCGACAAGACCGTCGTCGTCGTCGAGACGAAGGGCTGCGACGCCGAGCTCGGGAGGGACCTCGCGATGCAGGTCGCCGCGCTCTCCCCGTCCTGGGCCGTCCGCGAGCAGGTCCCCGAGAAGGTCCTCGCCGACGAGCGCGAGATCGCCCGCGCCCAGGCGGTCGCCTCGGGCAAGCCCGAGAACGTCGTCGAGAAGATGGTCGAGGGGCGGATCGGCAAGTTCTTCGGCGAGGCCGTCCTCGTCGACCAGCCCTTCGTCAAGGACGACTCGAAGAAGGTCTCCCAGGTCGTCGCCGAGCGCGCCGGCAAGGAGGCGCAGGTCGTCCGCTTCGTCCGCTACAAGGTGGGCGAGGGGATCGAGAAGAAGCAGACCGACCTCGCCGCCGAGGTCGCCGCGCTGACGCAGTAGCCGAACGCGCCGATGGGCACCGAGACGGGCCGGCCGGTCTACCGCCGGGTCCTCCTCAAGCTCTCCGGGGAGGCCCTTCTCGGAGGGCAGCCCTTCGGCATCGAGCCCGCCATGGTCGCCCGCATCGCCGACGAGCTGGCGGCCGTGGCGCGCATGGGGGTGCAGTGCGCCGTCGTCATCGGCGGCGGGAACATCATCCGCGGCGTCTCGGCCGCGACGCAGGGGATCGACCGCGTGACGGGCGACAACATGGGGATGCTCGCCACGGTCATCAACGCGCTCGCGCTCCAGGACGCCACCGAGCGCCGGGGCGTGCCGACGAGGGTCATGACGGCCTTCGAGGTGCGCTCCGTCGCCGAGCCCTTCATCCGCCGCCGCGCGGAGCGGCACCTCGAGAAGGGCCGGGCGATCATCCTCGCCGGAGGGACCGGCAACCCCTTCTTCACGACGGACTCGGCCGCGGCGCTCCGCGCGAGCGAGCTGCGCGCCGACGCGATCCTCAAGGGGACGAAGGTCGACGGCATCTACAGCGCCGACCCGAAGAAGGAGCCCGACGCGGTCCTCCTCCCGCACGTGACGTACCAGGAGGTCCTCGAGCGGCGGCTCGGGGTCATGGACGCCGCCTCCATCGCGCTCTGCCGCGAGAGCCGCATCCCGATCCGCGTCTTCAACCTCCTCGTCCCCGGGAACATCCTCCGCATCGTCACCGGCGAGCCGATCGGCTCGACGGTCGACTCGGGCGAACCCGCGAACTGACCGAAACTCTCGAGAGAGGAGCGAGCCTCATGCCTGTCGCCGAGATCCGGAAGGAAACCGAGCGCCGAATGGCGGCCTCGATCGACGCCCTGAAGGCCGAGCTGAAGCACCTTCGCACCGGCCGCGCCTCGGTCTCCCTGCTCGACGGGGTCCTCGTCGAGTACTACGGCACGCCGACCCCGCTCAACCAGGTGGCGAACCTCTCGACGCCGGACGCCACGATGATCCTGATCCAGCCCTGGGAGGCGCAGCTCTGCCCCCAGATCGAGAAGGCGATCCGCAACAGCGACCTCGGCCTCAACCCGAGCTCCGACGGGCGCGTCGTCCGCGTGCCGGTCCCCTCCCCGACGGAGGAGCGGCGCAAGGAGATCGTCAAGAAGGCCCACACGCTCGCCGAGCAGTCGAAGGTGGAGATCCGGCACCACCGGCACGAGGCGAACGACAAGGTCAAGAAGGAAGGCAAGGCGGGGACGATCTCGGCCGACGAGGAGAAGCGCACCCTCGACGAGATCCAGAAGATGACCGACCGTCACTCGGCGGAGATCGACGCGGTCGTCAAGGCGAAGGAAGCGGACATCCTCGCGCGCTGACGTGGCCGTCGTCGCGCTGATCCCGGCGGCGGGCCTCGGCACGCGCTTCCACGACGCGGGCCCGAAGGCCCTCGTGAGGCTCGCGGGGAGGCCGTTCCTCCTCCACGCCCTCGGGCGCCTCGCCGCCTCGGGACGGGTCGACCGCGCCGTCGTCGCGGTGTCTCCGGGGCACGAGGCGGCCTTCGCAAAGGCCCTGGCCGGCTTCGATGCGATCCCCGTCGCGACGACCGCCGGGGGAGAGTCCCGGCGCGACTCCGTCGTCGCCGCCTGGCGCGCCTCCGGCGCCGCGGACGACGACCTCCTCTGCGTCCACGACGCCGCGCGGCCCCTCGTCGAGCCGGCCGACGTCGCCGCCGTCGTCGACGCCGCGGCGGCGCACGGCGCGGCCCTCGCGGGAAGCCCGGTGACGGACACGATCAAGCGGGTCCAGGGCGGCGCCGTCGTCGAGACGGTGCCGCGGCACGACCTCTTCGCCGCCGCGACGCCCCAGGTGATGCGCGCGGGCCTTCTCCGCGAGGCGGTCGAGGCGGGCCTCCCCGACGCCACGGACGACGTCGAGCTCCTCGAACGGCGGGGCGTCCGGGTCCGCACCGTCGTCACCTCGCGCTGGAACGTGAAGATCACCTACCCCGAGGACCTCGCGCGGGCCGAGGCGTGGCTCGCCGCGGAGGCGCGGCCGTGAGCCTCCGGATCGGCCAGGGCCTCGACGCCCACCGTCTCGTCGCCGGGCGGCGATGCGTCCTCGGAGGGGTCGAGATCCCGTCGGACGCCGGCCCCGAGGGGCACTCCGACGGCGACGTCGTCCTCCACGCCCTCGCCGACGCCCTCCTCGGCACGGCCGCCGCGGGCGACCTCGGGAGCGTTTTCGGGACGACGGAGCCGCGCTGGAAGGACGCCCCCTCCTCGGCGTTCGTCGCCGAGGCGCTCGCGCGCGCGGGAAGCCCGGCCGTACTCAACGTGGACGTCACGCTGATCGCCGAGCGGCCGCGGGTCGGAGAGCACCGCGACGCGATGCGCGCCGTCATCGCCTCGCTCCTCGGGATCCCCGTCGAGCGCGTCTCCGTGAAGGCCTCGAGCGGCAACGGCATGACCGGATTCGGGCGCGGCGAGGGGGTCTTCGCCTCGGCCGTCGTCCTCGTCGAGGCCCCGTGATCGTCGCCGGCTTCCACCCGGTCGCCGCAGCGCTCGCCGAGCGCCCCGAGGCGGTCGAGGCGCTCCTCCTCCAGGACGGGCGGCGCGACGCGCGGGTCCGCGAGCTCGAGAGGACGGCCCGAGAGAAGGGGATCCCCGTCCGTTTCGTCCCCCGCGAGGAGCTCGACAGGACGGCGGGCAAGGCCCACAACGGCGTCGCGGCGCGCGTCGCCACGCGCGACTACGACCCGGTCGAGGAGGCGCTCTCGGGAGAGCCCGGGACGCGCCTCGTCCTCTTTCTCGACGAGGTGACCGACCCGGGGAACCTCGGGTCGATCCTCCGGACGGCGGCCGCCGCGGGCGCCTCCGTCGTCCTGCCCGAGCGGCACTCGGTCGGGCTCAACGAGTCGGTCTCGAAGGCGAGCGCCGGGGCCCTCGAGCGGGTGAAGGTCGCCCGCGTGGGGAACGCGGCGCGCTTCCTCGAGGACGTCAAGAGGGACCGCTTCTGGGTCTGGGGCGCCTCGCCGGAAGGGGAGCCCATGTGGGACGTCGACCTGACGGGCGACGTCGTCCTCTGCCTCGGGGCGGAGGGACCGGGGCTCCGGCGGCTGACGCGCGAGACGTGCGACCGGCTCGTCGCGATCCCGATGGCCCCGGGCGCCGGGTCGATCAACGTCGGCGTCTCGGCGGCGGTCCTCCTCTTCGAGGCGCTCCGGCAGCGCCGCCCGAAGCACCCGGCCTGACCGCTCACCGCACGCGGAAGACGTGGACGACGGGCTTGGCCCCGTCCGCGTAGAGCTCGAGCACGTAGAGCAGCCCGTTCGCCTTGTCGAAGGTGACGTCGCCGAGCCGGTAGCGCTGCTGGACGCCGGGGCCGACTTCCTCCGTGTCGACGTGGCCGGGGTTGAGGTAGAGGTACGGGTCCACGTCGAGGAACGCGTAGGGCTGCGGCGCCCACGGCTCCAGCGTCCCTTCCGCCACGCGCGCGAGGTCATCGGGGTCGTAGAGGAGGAGCCTCCCCGCGAACCGGCTGCTCCACCATCCCCGGCTCGAGGTGTGCCCCGCGCACTCGACGAGGTCGGCCGGCGGGCAGGGCGTCCCGTCCGCGTAGCGGCAGACCGTGTACTCGCCGACGAAGTCGCCCGCGACGCACGGCCGGTCGGGCCCCGACGGGTGGAGGAAGCCGTACCAGAAGCGCTCTCCGGTCCCCTTCGTCCCGGCGAAGAGGACGGCCGACTTCCCGGCGGCCGTCGTCAGCCACGCGGCGCCCTCCCAGGCGTCCGCGTGCTGGGTGCCGGCGAGGCACCCCGTGAACTCCTCCGTCTCGAGGCTCGACCGGTACTGGAGGAGCGTCGTGACCGCGAGGGCCGCGTTGGCGGGGGGCGCGACCCCCCAGAGATCGCCCCAGGGGCGGTAGGCAAAAAGCGCCGGACCCATCCCGGCGAGGCCGCCGTCGCGGTATCGCCCGGTGCCGAGGATGCGGCCCGAGGCGTGAGCGACCGCCCAGGCCACGGGAATCTCGAGCATGTAGCCGTTCACCGCGTAGGGAGAGAGGCCCGCGAGGAACCAGGCCCCCTTCGGCTGTGGGGCCGAGAGGTCGGGCTGGAACCAGGCGTGGGTCGGACGGTCGGGCGGCGGCGGCAGGTGCTCGCCCCAGGCGAGGTGGATCAGCGGTCCGGTCTCGGGCCGTTCCAGGAACTGCATCCCGATGCGGGGAATCTCGTCGATCCCGGCGAAGAGGCCGCCGGTGACGTCGGTGAACGGCTGCAGAAGCCGCGCGACCGGGAGCGCCTCGACGTTCCGCGAGGCGACCGGCGCCGGGATCGAGACCTCCGCCACCCGGCTCCCGTCGGGGAGCTCGCCGTACGGCATCCGGTCGTGGCCCGTCACGAACAGCGAGCCGGGAAAGCCGTCGGCCGCCCCCGAAGGGTCGCCCCCCGGGCGGAACGTCATCGCGTTCCCGCCGTACTCGAACGTGAGCGGGCGGAGTCCGACGTCGGGGAGGCGGAAGGCGCCGAGCCAGGAGAGGTCCGAGGGCAGCAGGCGGGCGGACGGGGAGGCGGCGGCGCCGAGGGCCGGGACGTAGGCTCCGTCGCCCGTGCGGGCGCCGGGGGAGGCCCCGTCGTTCAGGACGGCGTAGGCGAGCCAGGGGGCGCTCCCCTCGCTCCGCCGGATGCGGGCCCAGCCGGTCGCGACCCCGAGCGGGCGGAGCGGGTCGGAGAGCTGGAGCCACTCCCCCTCGGCGAGCCGGATCGTCGAGACCGCCCCGGCGCGGACGCCGCCCCGCGCGCCGTCGAAGAGCTCGAGCTCGAGCGAGAGCGGCCCGGTTCCGGCGACCCCCGCGTGGACGAAGGCGAGGTTCGTCCTCGTCTCGGCGTCGGCCCGAAGGCCGGCGAGCCAGCCCTCCGCCGAGAGCTCCCCGCCCGTCGCGACGCCGGGGATGTGGACGCCGTAGGCGCCGCCGCCCGAAGAGGGGGACGAGACGCGCGCGGCGGCGTAGAGCGGCCCCGAGCACCACGGTCCCGTCACGACGAGCCTGCCGGCAAACGAACCGCTCCCCGCGGGGCCCGCGGCGACGCCGAGCCCGCGCAGCCACTGGAGCGCCTCGGGGACGATCCGCTGCTCGCGCGGTCCGAGGGTCACGGTCGCGGTCCCGCCGGCGCCGCCGGAGGGAGAGAGCGTCTCGCGGTACTCGAGCGTCAGCGTCGCCGCCGCGGCGCCGCGGTTCGCCAGGACGAGCTCGGTGCGGAAGGAGGCCGTCTCGACGACGACCGGGACCGTGACGCGCGGGGCGGTCGGCCCGTCCGGGACGGCGTCGAGGAACGAGCCGTCGTTCGTCCCCCCGTCGTTGACGACGCCGTAGGCGCCGAACGAACCGCCGGAGGTCCGCTCGACGGCCGCCCAGCCTTGCGCGAGCCCGGCGGCGGCGAGGATCCCGTCGACCTGCCTCCACTCTCCCGCCGCGAGGGCGAGGCCGTCGGCGACCGTCACCTCCCGGCCGTCTCCGGAGCCGCTCGCCGCGACGATCCGCACCGTGACGGGAGAGGTCCCCGGGTTGAAGACGGCGAGGTTCGACCGCTCGGAGCCGGAGGCCCGCAGGCCGTGGACGACGGCGCGGCCCGCGAAGCCGGCCGAAGGGGCGGCCGCGAGGTAGGCGAGGCCCGCCGCCCCGTCCGGATGAGGGGCCGAGGTCGGGCTCGTCGTCCGGGCGAGGATCGCGACCTCGCCCGCCGCCGCGTCCGGGACGGAGACCCGGAGCGTCCCGGCGTGCGGCGCTCCGTCCGCGAGGCCCGGGAAGGCGACGCCGCGGGCGGCGAGGAAGGCGACGACGTCGGGAATCGTCCGCTGGGTCGCGCCGGGGAGGGTCTCGGCGACGGCGCCGGAGGCGGAACCGAGGGAGCCGCGGTACGCGAGGAGCAGGTCCGCGGGGGCGGGGCCCCGGTTCGTCAAAGTGAGCTCGGTGAGGTAATGTGCCGTGCCGGACCGGACGTCGAGGACGACGGGAACGACGAGGTCGCCGGCGGAGAGGGGCCCCTCTCCCAGGACGAGGACGGCCCCGATCACGAGGACGAGGCGGCATCGCATGAGACCCTCCGGAAAGCTTTCTCCCAGTATGGGTTCGGGGCGTCCGTCCCGCCATGCCGGGAGGTTCGCGAGGGCCCCTCGGCACGGGAATCGCTTGACGGATCCTCTCATCGTTGATATAAGCCACGGTTCGCGCCTTCCGGCTTCGGCCGGGTGTCCGGCCGGAGGCCTCGGGGCGCGACGGGCTGGCGTAGCTCAACTGGCAGAGCAGCCGATTTGTAATCGGCAGGTTGCGGGTTCAAGTCCCATCGCCAGCTCCACGGTCGTCCCCCGGGGAGGCCCCCGGGACGGTCCGTGGGAAGGAGAAGCGTAGAGACGGACGTAAAGGTGGGTAGGTGGCCGAGTGGTTAATGGCAGCAGACTGTAAATCTGCCGCGCTTAGGCGCTACGGGGGTTCAAATCCCTCCCTGCCCACCAGCACTTCCGAAAAGAATCCCGGTCCCGCGAGGGGCGCGGGAAGGCAAGCGGGAAAGGGCCCACGTAGCTCAGGCGGTAGAGCACGTCCTTGGTAAGGACGGGGTCAGCAGTTCAATTCTGCTCGTGGGCTCCAGTCTTCATCTCCCGGCGAGGGGCCCTGGCCGGGAGGGGCGGAAAGAGGGCCGGACGGAACCGGCGGGAGTAACTCAGGGGTAGAGTCACAGCCTTCCAAGCTGTTGGTCGCGGGTTCGAATCCCGTCTCCCGCTCCATCCTCCCTCCGGGGAGGCGGGCGGCAGGACGGAAGGGGCCCCGGTCGAGGCGGGGAAGCGGAGAAAGCGATGCCGAGAGACCTGATCAGCCTGGCGTGCGGCGAGTGCAAGCGCCGGAACTACACGACGACGAAGAACAAGAAGACCCACCAGGAGAAGCTGGAGGTCTCGAAGTACTGCCGGTACTGCCGGAAGCACACGCCTCACAAGGAAGGCAAGGTCTAGGGACGGACGAACACAGGGGTGTAGCTCAATTGGCAGAGCAACGGTCTCCAAAACCGTAGGTTCGGAGTTCGAGTCTCCGCACCCCTGCCACTATCCCCGCCCGGGCGGGCGGGCCGGACGCCCCGGAACGGGCGGGACGGCGCCCCCGGGGCGCCAGGAAGACGGATCGAATGAACCTCACCGAGCGGTGGAAGACCTTCAGGGAGTTCCTCGTCGACGTCCGAAAGGAGGCCGGCAAGGTCAGCTGGCCGGCGAAGGACGAGGTCGTCGGCACGACGACGGTCGTCATCGTCTACACCGTCGTCGTCGGCGTGTTCCTCTTCGTCGTCGACGCGGCGATCACCCCGGTCATCAACTGGTTCTTCGCCCAGTTCGGCCACTGAGCCGGCGAGGCCGACCCACATGACCGAGCTCGACGCCAACTCCGGCCTCAACGACGCCCCGGCCCCCGCGGCCGTCGCGATGGACTGGTACATCGTCCACACGTACTCGGGCTTCGAGGACCGGGTCGTCCAGGAGCTGACGAACCGGATCAAGGCCCAGGGGATGGAATCGCAGTTCGGCGAGATCCGGGTGCCGAAGGAGACCGTCGTCGAGATGAAGGCGGGGAAGCGCCGCAACGTCGAGCGCAAGTTCTTCCCCGGCTACGTCCTCGTCCAGATGGAGATGGCCGACGAGACGTGGCACCTCGTGAGGAACACGCCGAAGGTCACCGGCTTCGTCGGCGGCTCCTCGAAGAGCCCCGTGCCGCTCACGCCGGAGGAGGTCGAGGCGATCCTCCACCACACGGCGGAGTCGAAGGAGAAGCCGAAGCCGAAGTACACCTACGAGCGCGGGGAGAAGGTGAAGATCGTCGACGGCCCCTTCAAGGAGTTCACGGGGGACGTCGAAGAGGTCAACATCGAGCGCTCCACGCTCCGCGTGCTCGTCACCATCTTCGGGCGGCCGACTCCGGTCGAGCTCGAGTTCGTCCAGGTCCAGAAGCTCTAGAAGCGAGGGGGGCCGGCGCGCCGGCCGCCTGAAGAACGCGGCGGGGGTACGACCCGCCACCACTCGAAGGAATCCGCAATGGCCAAGAAAGTCGTCGGGCAGGTCAAGCTCCAGATCGAAGCCGGAAAGGCGACGCCCGCGCCGCCCGTCGGCACGGCCCTGGGCCCGCAGGGCGTCAACATCATGGACTTCTGCAAGGCGTTCAACGCGAAGACCGCGAAGGACGCGGGGCTGATCATCCCGGTGGTCGTGACGGTCTACTCGGACCGCTCCTACACCTTCATCCTCAAGACCCCTCCGGCCTCCGTCCTCCTGAAGAAGGCGGCCAAGGTCGAGAAGGGCTCGGGCGTCCCGAACAAGAACCGCGTCGGGAAGGTCACGATGAAGCAGGTCGAGGAGATCGCCAAGCTGAAGCTCCAGGACCTGAACGCCGCCGACCTCGAGGCCGCCATGAAGACGGTCGCGGGGACGGCCCGCTCCATGGGGATCGAGGTCATCGGATAGCCACGGGAGAACGAAATCGTCGCGTGACGGTTTCTCATTGAGACGGCGAACGGGCCGGCGCCGACCCTCTCACGGCGCGCGGCCCCGCGATGCCCGGGATGCCTCCCGGGGCTTCTCTTCGCGGGGACGCCGGACGGACGCCGCACTCGGAAGAGCGGTAGAGAAATGACGGAAGGCAAGAAGCACACCGCCGCGGCCGCCAGGATCGACCGGACGAAGCTGTACGACGTCCCGCAGGCCGTCGCGCTCGTCCGCTCGGCGGCGTACGCGAAGTTCAACGAGACGCTCGAGGTGGCACTCCGCCTCGGCGTCGACCCCAAGCACGCCGACCAGATGGTCCGCGGAACCGTCGTCCTCCCTCACGGGACGGGCGCCACGATCCGCGTCGCCGTCGTCGCGTCGGGCGAGAAGGTCCGGGAGGCCGAGGAGGCCGGAGCCGACGTCGTCGGAGGGGACGACCTCGTCGCGAAGATCCAGGGCGGCTTCCTCGACTTCGAGTCCCTCGTCGCCACCCCCGACATGATGAAGTCGCTCGGCCGGCTCGGTAAGGTCCTCGGCCCGCGCGGCCTCATGCCCAACCCGAAGGCCGGCACGGTCACGTTCGACGTCGGCAAGGCCGTCAAGGAGCTCAAGGCCGGCAAGATCGAGTTCCGCGTCGACAAGACCGCGATCGTCCACTGCCCGGTCGGCAAGCTCTCCTTCGACGACAAGGCCCTCGTGGAGAACACGGAGGCCCTCATCTCCGCGATCCAGAAGGCGAAGCCGGCCGCCGCGAAGGGCAAGTACGTGAAGTCGATCTTCATCGGCTCCACGATGGGCCCGAGCGTCCCGGTCGACCCGACGGTCGCCGACAAGCTCGTGGGGAGGACGGCGTGAACCGCACCGAGAAGACCGAGTCCATCGCGAAGATGGCGGAGTCGGTGGGGCAGGCGCCCCACGCGTTCCTCATCGACTTCCAGGGGATCAACGTCCCCGACGTCACCGAGCTCCGCCGCCAGGTCCGTGCGACCGGCTCGGAGTACGTCGTCGTCAAGAACACGCTCGCCATGCGCGCCTTCAAGGACGCCCCGATCGGCGCGCTGTCCGAGCACTTCACCGGCATGACCGCCGTCGCCTACTCGAGGACCGACATCGTCGCCCTCGCGAAGGTCCTCCACCAGTTCGGCAAGACGAACCCGAAGGTCAAGGTCAAGGCCGCCCTCGTCGAGGGCCGCCCCGTGCCCGCGTCCGCCCTCGAGACGCTCGCGAGCATGCCGTCGCGGCCGGAGCTCGTGGCGAAGCTCCTCGGCCTCATGCAGTCCCCGGTGCGCCGCCTCGTGACCGTCCTGTCGTCGCCGCAGCGCAAGCTCGCGATGACCATCTCGGCCGTGGCCGAGAAGAAGGGCGCCGCGGCCTGAGGCCGGGCTCCCGAGAATCCACCCAGAAACGCGCACGCGCGAAGAGACAAGGAAGACAAGGAGAACGAAATGGCCCTTTCCGTCGAGCAGTTCGTCGCCGAAGTCGAGGGGATGTCCGTCCTCGAGCTCAACAACCTCGTCAAGGCCCTCGAGGAGAAGTTCGGCGTCTCCGCCGCGATGATGGCCGCCCCGGCCGCCGCGGCCGCCGGCCCCGCCGCCGCCGCCGCCCCGGTCGAGGAGCAGACGGAGTTCACGGTCGTCCTCAAGGAGGCCGGCTCCAACAAGATCAACGTCATCAAGGCGGTCCGCGAGGTCAACTCCTCCCTCGGCCTGAAGGAGGCCAAGGACCTCGTCGAGAACCTCGGGACCCTCAAGGAGTCCGTCTCGAAGGACGAGGCGGCCGCCATCAAGAAGAAGTTCGAGGAGATCGGCGCCAAGGTCGAGGTCAAGTAGTCGTCGTCCGACGTGTCCCCAACGGGAGGCCGTCCGGTGACGGACGTCGATTCCCCGGGGGGCCGGCTCGACCGGCCCCTCGGGAATCGCGCCGTCTCGCCGGACGGTGTTTCCCTCTTTCCGCGTCACCCCTCGCTCGGTTGAAGGGAGCCCGCTCGAATGCCTGACCGCATGCTCGCCCCGGGGCAGTCCACCCGCCACGACTTCGGCAAGATCAAGACCTTCCTGCCCCTGCCGAACCTGATCGACGTCCAGAGGCGGTCCTACGAGGACTTCCTCCAGATGGACCTGCTCCCCGAGGAGCGGCAGGACGTCGGGCTCCAGGCCGTCTTCGCCGGCGTCTTCCCCTTCTCCGACTTCCGGGAGACCTGCCAGCTCGAGTACGTCTCCTACCGGATCGGCGACTGGGCCTCCCGGAGCGGGCGCCTCGAGGGGATCCAGCACCTCCGCTTCTCCTGCGAGCACTGCGGCGCCACCGTGCGCGTGAAGGACCCGCGGGCGAACCGGGTCGAGTGCCAGGACTGCGGGCACCCGAACCCGAACAAGGTCACGATCGACGAGGTCTGCGGCACCCCGGTCGAGCTCCGGCTGCCGTTCACGGTCGCCGAGTGCCAGGAGCGCGGCATCACCTACGCCGTCCCGCTCAAGGTCACGTTCCGCCTGAAGGTCTTCGACAAGGAGAACGCCCCGACGGGGAAGAGCGCCCCGAAGGAGTGGCCGATCCGCGACATCAAGGAGGAGGAGGTCTACTTCGGCGACATCCCCCTCATGACGGACAACGGGACCTTCATCATCAACGGGACGGAGCGCGTCATCGTCTCGCAGCTCCACCGCTCGCCGGGCGTCTTCTTCACCCGCGAGGGGGCGCACACCCTGATCGGGAAGATCATCCCGTACCGCGGCTCCTGGGTGGAGTTCGAGATCGACAGCAAGGGCCTCTTCGGCGTCCGGATCGACCGGAAGCGGAAGTTCCCCGGCACGGTCTTCCTGCGCGCCCTCGGCCTCGAGAGCGACGAGCAGATCCTCAAGAAGTTCTACTCGGCGGTCGGCCTCACCTTCGAGAAGGGCAAGGCCCACCTCGTCCTCCCGCCCGACGTCCTCGCGAAGGAGGAGCTCCGCCAGAAGCACCTCCGCGGCGTCAGGAAGGACGGCCGGATCTTCGCGGAGGTCAAGCTCACCGACGCGCAGAAGGAGCAGCTCGCGGGCGGGACGCCCGTGACGGTCTCGGTCGACCCGGCCAAGCTCGGGCGGATCCTCTTCGCGGTCGACGTCGTCGACCTCTCCTCGGGCGAGGTCCTCTACGAGGCCGGCACCGAGGTGCCGGACGACCTCGCGACGGTCATGACGGAGAAGCAGGCGACCCCGGTCGAGGTCCTCTTCCCCGACTGGGAGCCGATCGGCGAGACGCTCATCGCGACCCTCCGGAAGGACTCCGTCAAGACGAAGCGCGAGGCCCTCCTCGAGATCTACAAGAGGATGCGCCCGGGCGACCCGCCGACGGACGAGAGCGCCAAGAACCTCTTCGTCGGGATGTTCTTCGACCCGCGGAAGTACGACTTCTCGCGCGTCGGCCGCTACAAGTTCAACATCCGGATGGGCCTGTCGACGTCGCTCGACCAGAAGACGCTGTCGTCCGACGACTTCTTCGTCGTCATCGACGCGCTCCTCAAGCTCAAGAAGGACATCGGCAAGACGGACGACATCGACAACCTCGGGAACCGCCGCGTCCGGTGCGTCGGCGAGCTCCTCGAGAACCAGTTCCGCATCGGCCTCGTCCGCATGGAGAGGGCGATCAAGGAGAAGATGTCCGTCCACCAGGACATCGACTCCGCGATGCCCCACGACCTGATCAACTCCAAGCCCGTCATCGCGGCGATCAAGGAGTTCTTCGGGTCGTCGCAGCTCTCGCAGTTCATGGACCAGACGAACCCGCTCTCCGAGGTGACGCACAAGCGACGCCTCTCGGCCCTCGGGCCGGGCGGCCTGTCGCGCGAGCGCGCCGGGTTCGAGGTCCGCGACGTCCACGCGACCCACTACGGCCGCATCTGCCCGATCGAGACGCCGGAAGGGCCGAACATCGGCCTCATCTCGTCGCTCTCGTGCTACGCCCGCATCTCCGAGTACGGCTTCATCGAGTCGCCGTACAAGAAGGTCCGCGACGGCCGCGTCCTCGAGCACTTCGAGGTCGTTACGGTCGGCGACTCCGGCTGGGCCAAGGGCGCCATCGTCGAGGCCTCCGAGCTCGAGGCGATGAACGCGAAGCTGAAGAAGGCCGGCAAGAAGCTGGCGGTGGGCAGGCCGACGGCCTTCTACCTCCCCGCGTGGGAGGAGGAGGACTACTCGATCGCGCAGGCGAACGAGCCGCTCGAGGCGGACGGCCGCTTCGTCAACGACCGGGTCCAGGTCACGCTCCAGGGCGAGTTCAGCGCCCGGCCGCGCGACACGGTCCAGTTCATGGACGTCTCCCCGAAGCAGCTCGTCTCCGTCGCCGCCGCGCTCATCCCCTTCCTCGAGCACGACGACGCGAACCGGGCCCTCATGGGCTCGAACATGCAGCGCCAGTCCGTCCCGCTCCTCCGGACGGAGCCGCCGGTCGTCGGCACGGGCCTCGAGGGCGTCGTCGCCCGCGACTCCGGCGCCGTCGTCCTCGCCAAGCGGGACGGCCTCGTCGACACGGTCGACGCCCGGCGCATCATCGTGCGCGTCGAGGGGATCGGCCCCGACGGCAAGCCGCGCGAGTTCGGGGCGGACATCTACCCGCTCCTCAAGTTCCGCCGCTCGAACCAGAACACCTGCATCAACCAGAAGCCGATCGTCAAGGAGGGCACCCGCGTGACCGCGGGCCAGGTCCTCGCCGACGGCCCCTGCACCTCCGGCGGCGAGCTCGCCCTCGGCCGCAACATCCTCGTCGCCTTCATGCCGTGGCGCGGCTACAACTTCGAGGACGCGATCCTGATCTCCGAGAAGATGGTCAAGGAGGACTACTACACCTCCATCCACATCGAGGAGTTCGAGATCGAGGCGCGCGAGACGAAGCTCGGGCCCGAGGAGATCACCAAGGACATCCCGAACGTCTCCGAGCACGCCCTGCGCGACCTCGACGAGTCCGGCATCATCCGGATCGGCGCGAACGTCAAGCCGGGCGACATCCTCGTCGGGAAGGTCACGCCGAAGGGCGAGACCCAGCTGACGCCCGAGGAGAAGCTCCTCCGCGCGATCTTCGGCGAGAAGGCCGGGGACGTCCGCGACGCCTCGCTCAAGTGCCCGCCGGGCATCGAGGGCGTCGTCGTCGACGTGAAGATCTTCACCCGCAAGGACGACGAGAAGCAGAAGGACGTCCGGGCCAAGCAGATCCTCGACGAGGAGATCGGCTTCCTCAACAAGGACGCCGAGGACGAGATCCGGATCGTCCGCACGGAGGCCAAGGAGAAGATCGAGCGCCTCCTCGACGGCCGCACCGTCCTCGAGGACGTCGTCGACCCGCAGGGGAACGTCCTCGTCGCGGCGAACCACAAGCTCACCGTCGAGAAGATCGGCATGATGGGCCCGCGGCTCCTCAAGAGCCTGAGGCTCCGCGACGAAGAGGTCCGGGACACCGTCCGCCTCGTCCTCCAGCGCGCCGACTCGCAGGTCGACGTCATCCGCAAGGTCGCGGCGGACCGGATCCAGCTCCTCTCCAAGGGCGACGAGCTCGCGCCGGGCGTCAACAAGACCGTCAAGGTCTACGTCGCCATGAAGCGCAAGCTCCAGGTCGGCGACAAGATGGCCGGCCGCCACGGCAACAAGGGCGTCATCAGCCGGATCCTCCCCGAGGAGGACATGCCGTACCTCCCCGACGGCACGCCGGTCGAGATCGTCCTCAACCCGCTCGGCGTCCCGTCCCGAATGAACGTCGGCCAGATCCTCGAGACGCACCTCGGGTGGGCCGCGCAGGCGCTCGGCCTGAAGATCGCGACGCCCGTCTTCGACGGCGCTACCGAGGACGAGGTCCGCGGCCTCCTCGAGAAGTCGAACCTTCCGCGAAGCGGGAAGACCGACCTCTACGACGGCATGACCGGCAGCCGCTTCGAGCAGAAGGTCACGGTCGGCTACATCTACATGCTCAAGCTGTCGCACCTCGTCGACGACAAGATCCACGCGCGCTCCATCGGGCCCTACTCGCTCATCACGCAGCAGCCCCTCGGCGGCAAGGCGCAGTTCGGCGGCCAGCGGTTCGGCGAGATGGAGGTCTGGGCGCTCGAGGCGTACGGCGCGGCCTACACGCTGCAGGAGCTCCTCACGGTCAAGTCCGACGACGTCGAGGGGCGCTCCCGCGTCTACGAGGCGATCGTCAAGGGCGAGGTCCCGGAGGAGCCGGGCCTGCCCGAGTCGTTCAACGTCCTCGTCCGCGAGCTGCAGTCGCTCTGCCTCGACGTCGAGCTCCTGAAGGTCTGAGGAGGGAAAGATGAACCTGGACGCCTTCGGAACCTCCCCCCTCGCCCCCGCGGCGGCGCCCTTCCGGGGCCCCGGCCCGCGCGACTTCAACGCCATCAAGATCGCCCTCGCGAGCCCCGAGAAGATCCGCTCCTGGTCCTTCGGCGAGGTCACGAAGCCGGAGACGATCAACTACCGGACCTTCAAGCCGGAGCGCGACGGCCTCTTCTGCGCCAAGATCTTCGGCCCCATCACGGACTGGGAGTGCCTCTGCGGCAAGTACAAGCGGATGAAGCACCGGGGCGTCGTCTGCGACAAGTGCGGCGTCGAGGTGACGAAGTCCAAGGTGCGCCGCGAGCGGATGGGCCACATCGAGCTCGCCGCCCCGGTCTCCCACGTCTGGTTCTTCAAGGGCCTCCCGAGCCGGATCGGCCACCTCCTCGACCTGACCCTGCGCGACCTCGAGCGGATCCTCTACTTCGAGGCGTACGTCGTCGTCGACCCGGGCCCGCTCTTCGAGGAGGAGAACATCCTCGAGAAGACGCTCGTCACCGAGGAGCGCTACCGCGAGCTCAAGGCCAAGTACGGCGCCGACGCCTTCGTCGCGAAGATGGGCGCCGAGGCGATCCAGGAGCTCCTGCAGCGGGTCAACATCGACGACCTCGCGGACGAGCTCCGCCTCGTCATGAAGACGGAGACCTCCGCGCTCAAGCGCCTCAAGGCCGCCAAGCGCCTCAAGGTCGTCGACGCCTTCCGCCGCTCGGGCCACCGGCCCGAGTGGATGATCCTGAACGTCATCCCGGTCATCCCGCCGGAGCTCCGCCCCCTCGTCCCCCTCGACGGCGGCCGCTTCGCGACGTCGGACCTCAACGACCTCTACCGCCGCGTCATCAACCGGAACAACCGGCTGAAGAAGCTCCTCGAGCTCCGCGCGCCCGAGGTCATCGTCCGCAACGAGAAGCGGATGCTCCAGGAGGCCGTCGACGCCCTCTTCGACAACGGCCGGCGCGGCCGCGTCCTGAAGGGGACGAACAACCGCCCGCTGAAGTCGCTCTCCGACACCCTCAAGGGCAAGTCCGGCCGCTTCCGCCAGAACCTCCTCGGCAAGCGCGTGGACTACTCGGGCCGGTCGGTGATCGTCGTCGGCCCCGAGCTGAAGCTGAACCAGTGCGGCCTGCCGAAGAGGATGGCCCTCGAGCTCTTCAAGCCCTTCATCTACCGCCGCCTCGAGCAGAAGGGGCTCACCTCGACGATCAAGATGTCGAAGGAGCTCGTCGAGCAGGCGCCGAACGAGGTGTGGGACGCCCTCGAGGAGGTCATCAAGGAGCACCCGGTCCTCCTGAACCGCGCGCCCACGCTCCACCGCCTCGGCATCCAGGCGTTCGAGCCGGTCCTCATCGAGGGCAAGGCGATCAAGATCCACCCGCTCGTCTGCGCGGCCTTCAACGCGGACTTCGACGGCGACCAGATGGCCGTCCACGTGCCGCTCTCCCCGAAGGCGCAGGTCGAGGCCCAGGTCCTGATGCTCTCGGCCCACAACATCCTGTCCCCGGCGCACGGCAAGCCGCTCGCCGTCCCGTCGCAGGACCTCGTCCTCGGGCTCTACTACCTCACCCGCCGCAAGGAGGGGTGCAAGGGCGAGGGGCGGGTCTTCCCGGGCTTCGACGACGTGCTCCTCGCGCACGAGGCGGGGGAGGTCGACACCCACGCGGGCATCACGGTCCGCTACACGGGCCGCCTCGTCGACCTCGAGAGCCAGGTCCTCGGCGACCAGGACATCGTCCACAGCGAGCCGATCGACTGCCAGGCGACGCGCATCGAGACGACGGTCGGCCGCGTCCTCCTCTGCGCGAACCTCCCGAAGGACATCCCGTTCATCAACGGGACCCTGAAGAAGAAGGGCCTGCAGGACCTCGTCAACTACTGCTTCGTGAACCTCGGCCTCGAGCGGACGGTCGAGATCCTCGACATCGTCAAGGCCCTCGGCTTCCGCGTCGCGACGCGCGCCGGCATCTCCATCGGCGTCGACGACATGTCGATCCCGGCCAAGAAGTCGACGTTCGTCGACAAGGCGCGCAAGGACGTCCTCGAGGTCGACAACCAGAGGGCCCAGGGCGCGATCACCGACGGCGAGCGCCACAACAAGATCATCGACATCTGGCACCGCACGACCGAGGCCGTCTCCGACGAGATGTTCAAGGAGATGAAGAAGGCCGACGCGGCGCCGGGCAACGAGTTCAACCCCATCTTCATGATGGCCGACTCGGGCGCCCGGGGCTCCAAGGAGCAGGTCCGCCAGCTCGCCGGGATGCGCGGCCCCATGTCCAAGCCTTCGGGCGAGGTCATGGAGCAGCCGATCATCTCGAACTTCCGCGAGGGGCTCTCCGTCCTCGAGTACTTCATCTCGACGCACGGCGCCCGCAAGGGCCTCGCCGACACGGCGCTCAAGACGGCCGACTCCGGCTACCTCACGCGCCGCCTCGTCGACGTCGCGCAGGACGTCATCATCAACGAGGAGGACTGCGGCACGCTCGACGGCATCACGGTCACGGCGATCGTCGAGGGGGGCGAGATCCTCGAGCCCCTCCGCGACCGCATCGTCGGCCGCTACGTCCAGGAGGACGTCTACGACCCGGCGACGGACTCCGTGATCGTCGAGGCGAACGACGTCATCACCGAGGAGATCGCCACCGCCGCCCAGGAGGCGGGCATCGAGAAGGTGAAGATCCGCTCGGTCCTCACGTGCGAGACCCGCCGCGGCGTCTGCCGCCGCTGCTACGGCCGCAACCTCGCGACGGGCCGGATGGTCGACATCGGCGAGGCCGTCGGCGTCATCGCGGCGCAGTCGATCGGCGAGCCGGGCACGCAGCTCACGATGCGGACGTTCCACTACGGCGGCACGGCCCGCGTCTCCGAGGCGGCCCGGCACGTCGCGAAGAACCCCGGCGTCGCGCGCATCCTGAACGCGCTCACGGTCCGGAAGAACGACGGCACCGAGGTCGTCGTCAACCGCAACTCCAAGCTCGTCATCCAGGACGCCAAGGGGCGCGAGAAGGAGCGCTACTCCCTCGCGTACGGCTCCGTCCTCAAGGTCGCCGCGGGCGAGGAGGTCAAGCCGGGCCAGCTCCTCGTGACGTGGGACCCGTTCGCCTCCCCGATCCTCTCCGAGATCGGCGGCAAGGTCGTCTTCAAGGACATCCACGAGGGCGAGAACCTCCGCGAGGAGACGGACAAGGTCACCGGCCTCTCCCAGAAGATCGTCGTCGAGACGACGGGAACGACGGAGAAGCGCGCCCCCCAGATCGTCGTCCTCGGCGCCGACGGCACCGAGCGGCGCTACGCCCTCCCGATCCCGTCCCACCTCATGGTCGCCGACGGCGACACGGTCAGCCCGGGCGACGCCCTCGCGAAGAAGCCGGTCGAGAAGAAGCGCACCCGCGACATCGTCGGCGGCCTCCCGCGCGTCGTCGAGCTCTTCGAGGCCCGCCGCCCGAAGGAGCCGGCCGTCATCACCGAGGTCTCCGGCGTCGTCCGCCACGCGGGGACGGTCAAGGGCCAGCAGAAGCTCGTCGTCGAGTCCGAGGACGGGCAGAAGCGCGAGATCCTGGTGCCGCGCGGCGCGCACGTCATGGTCCAGGAAGGCGAGCGCGTCGAGGCGGGCGACCCCCTCACCGAGGGCGATCCGTCGCCGCACGACATCCTCGCGGTCAAGGGCGAGAAGGAGCTCCAGCGGTACATGACCGACAAGATCCAGGAGGTCTACCGCTCGCAGGGCGTCGGCATCAACGACAAGCACATCGAGGTCATCGTCCGCCAGATGATGCGGAGCGTCCGCGTCGAGGAGGTCGGCGACACCGAGTTCCTCATCGACGAGCAGGTCGACAAGTTCCGGTTCCGCGAGGAGAACGACCGGATCGTCGCCGCGGGCGGCAAGCCGGCGCAGGGGCGCCCGCTCCTCCTGGGCATCACGAAGGCCTCCCTCTCGACCGACTCCTTCGTCTCGGCCGCGTCCTTCCAGGAGACGACGCGCGTCCTGACCGAGGCGTCGATCGCCGGCCGCGTCGACCTCCTCCGCGGCCTGAAGGAGAACGTCATCGTCGGGCGCCTCATCCCGGCGGGGACGGGCATGGACTACTACCGCAACATCGAGCTCGAGCGGGAGGAGATCCCGGTCCAGCCCGACGAGGTGGAGGAGCCCTACTACGACGACGAGCCGCCGGTGGTGGCGGCGGACCTCGACGAAGAGATCTGACAATCTCTCGGGGAACCCGGTCCGCCGGGTTGGCTCCGCCTTCGATGGGAACGCCTGACCGGCGTTCCCATCGGTCCCCGAACCCCTCCGCGCGGTAGGGAAGCTCGC
>JBDIBE010000005.1:0-24893 GCA_039812785.1 Thermoanaerobaculia bacterium
TCCACGAGGTGCTCGCGAACCGCGAGATCCGCCGGACTCTCGGGGCGGTCGAGGCCGCGGGGGGCGCGGCGCGCTACGAAGCCGCGAGCGTCGACGACGCCGCCGCGCTCGAGGCCGTCCTCGCGCGCGTCCGCTCCGAGTGGGGCCCCGTCGCGGGTCTCGTCCACGCCGCGGGCGTCCTCGCCGACCGGAACATCTCGCAGAAGACCGACGCGCAGTTCGACCGGGTCTTCGACACCAAGGTGAAGGGGCTTCGCTCTCTCCTCTCCGCGACGGCGAGCGACCCGCTGAAGCTCCTCTGCGTCTTCTCGTCCGTCTCGGCCCGATGCGGCAACAACGGCCAGGCCGACTACGCGATGGCGAACGAGGTCCTCGCGAAGGTCGCGTGGGCCGAGTCGCGCCGCCGCCCCGGGACGCTCGTGAAGTCGCTCGGGTGGGGGCCGTGGGAAGGCGGGATGGTGACGCCGCACCTGAAGGAAAGGTTCGCGGCGCTCGGCGTCCCGATGATCCCGCTCGCCGAAGGGGCCCGCATGTTCGTCGACGAGGTCCGCGGCGCGCGGCCCGAGGAGGTGGAGGTCGTCCTCGGCGGGGAGCCGAAGGCGGAGGCGCTCCTCGTCGCGGGCGCGGCGGCGCGGGTCCAGGAGCTCGAGCTGAAGGTCTGGCGCGGGAGCCACGCCTGGCTCGAGGGGCACGCGATTAAGGGGATCCCCGTCGTCCCGGTCGTCCTCGCGGCCGAGTGGCTCTCGCGCGCGGCCCGCTCGTTCCGGCCCGGCCTCGCGCTCGCCGCCCTGCACGACGTGAAGGTCCTCAAGGGGATCAGGCTCGGCGGCTTCGACAACGGCGGCGACCGGTTCGTGATCCAGGCGCGCCCGCTCGCGGGGGAGCGGGGGACGTGGCTGCAGCTCGACGTCCGCGGCGCGTCGGGGACGCACCACTACAGCGCCCGGGCCGAGCTGCAGCCCTCGCTCGAGGCGCCGGAGAGCGAGCTCCCCGCGCTCGAGCTCGGGGATTGGTCGGGGGAGCCGATCTACCGCGACCTCCTCTTCCACCGCGGGGCCTTCGAGCTGATCGAGACGGTCGACGGCATCTCCGACGACGGGGCCGGCGGTCGCGTCCGCGGGGTCGAGCGCGCCGGCTGGCCGAACGGCACCGCGAACAACTGGCAGCTCGACGTGGCGGCGCTCGACGGAGGCCTCCAGGTCGCGGTCCTCTGGGCGCAGCGGATGCTCGGGCGCGAGAACCTGCCGACGACGATCGGCGAGCTGCGGCCGTATCGCCCCGCTCCCGCGCCGGGCGTCGTCCACGTCGCCGCGTACCGCCGCAAGGTGGGAAGCCTCGGCGTCACGACCGACGTCCACTTCACCGACGAGAAGGGGCGGCGCCTCGCGGCCCTCCTCGGCGTCGAGACCCACGCGCTCCCGGCCGGCAGCCAGGCCTGAACCCGATGCCCTTCGCCCCGATCGCCGTCGTCGGGCGCTCGTGCGTCCTGCCCGGCGCGCTCGACCCGTCCGCCCTCTGGACCCTCGTCGCCGAGGGCCGCGACCTCGTCGGCCCCGCGCCCGCGGGGCGCTGGGGGCTCGAGCCGGGCGAGGTCCTGCGCGACCCGCGCGGCCCGGCGCCGGACGGCGCGTGGTCCGACCGCGGGGGCTACGTCCGAGGCTTCGAGAACGTCTTTCGCCCGGAAGGCTTCGGCGTCGGCGCGCGCGAGCTCGAGGGGCTCGACCCGCTCTCCCTTTGGGTCCTTCACGCGGCGCGCGAGGCGCTGAGGGACGCGGGCGACGGGCGGACCGGCGCGGCGGCCCGCCCTCGGACCGGCGCCGTCTTCGGCAACCTCGGATTCCCGACCGAGGGGATGGCCGAATACGCGCGGAGCGTCTGGACGGCGAACGGCCGCGGCGGCGCGGCGGCCGACGCGCGGAACCGCTTCATGAGCGGCGGGACCGCAGCGCTCCTCTCCCGCGCGCTCGGCCTCGGCGCGGGGGCGTTCTGCCTCGACGCGGCGTGCGCGAGCTCTCTCTACGCGATCAAGATCGCGTGCGACCGTCTGCACGACGGCGAGGCCGACGTGATGCTCGCGGGCGCCGTCCAGCGCGCCGACGACCTCTTCCTCCACGTCGGCTTCACGGCCCTCGGCGCCCTCAGCCGGAGCGGCCGCTCGCGTCCCTTCCACCGCGAGGCCGACGGGCTCGTCCCCGCGGAGGGGGCCGCCTTCGTCGTCCTCAAGCGCCTCGCGGACGCGCGGCGGGACGGCGACACGATCCACGGCGTCGTCCGCGGCGTCGGCCTCTCGAACGACGGGCGCGGCAAGGGGCTCCTCGCGCCCTCGGAGGAGGGACAGGAGCGCGCCATTCGCGCCGCGTACGAGATGGCGGGCTTCGGCCCGGAGCGGGTCTCCCTCGTCGAGGCGCACGCCACGGGGACGCCGGTCGGCGACGCCGCGGAGATCCGCAGCACGGGCGCCGTCTTCGCGGGGCTCGACGGGGTGCCGCTCGGCTCGCTCAAGTCGAACCTCGGGCACCTGATCACCGTCGCCGGCGCGGCCGGGCTCCTGAAGGTCCTCGGCGCGATGAGAGCGGGCCTGCGCCCGCCGACGCTCCACGCCGCCGAGCCGACCGAGGCGCTCCGCGGATCGCCCTTCCGCCTCGTCGACCGGCTCGAGCCGTGGCCGTCGGAGGGCCCGCGCGTCGCGGCGGTCTCGGCGTTCGGGTTCGGCGGGAACAACGCGCACCTCGTCGTCTCGGAGGACTCGCCGGATCTGGACGACGCCGTCCGCCCGCGCACGCCGTCCCGGACGCTCGCGATCGTCGGCCTCGGCGGCGCGGTGGCGGGCGCCCCGGACCGGACGCGCTTCGCCGAGGCGCTCTTCTCCGGAGAGAGCCTCCTCGACGAGAAGGGAGAGGGGCGCCTCGGCCCCGTCGAGCTCGACCTCGAGGGGCTGCGCTTCCCGCCGAAAGACCTCGCGCAGACGCTGCCGCAGCAGCTCGCTCTTCTCCGCGCCGCGAGCGAGGCGACGGCCGTCGGCCCGGCCCTGCCGCGCGAGCGGACGGGAGTCTTCGTCGGGATGGAGCCCGACCCCGAGGTGGCCCGTTGGGGAACGCGCTGGAGGCTCGCGGCGACGGCCCGCGAGGCCGGCGCCTCCGCGGCGTGGCTCGCGGCGGCGCGCGACGCGGTCGTGCCCGTCCTCGAGGCGGCGGCCGTCGTCGGGACGATGCCGAACATCCCGGCGAACCGGCTCAGCTCGCAGCTCGACCTCGGCGGGAGCGCGTTCAGCGTGCAGTCGGGCGAGGCCTCGGGAACGACGGCCCTCTCCCTCGCGGCGAGGTCGCTCCGGAGCGGCGAGCTCGACGCGGCGCTCGTCGGCGCGGTCGACCTCTCCTGCGAGGGCGTCCACCGGAGCGCCGTCCAGGCCCTTTCGGGCGGAACGGCAGGCCCGCCCGGCGACGCCGCGGTCGTCTTCGTCGTGAAGAGGCTCGAGGACGCGGAGCGGGACGGCGACCGGGTCCTCGCGCGGATCGACGACGCGCAGGGAGCGCCGAATGGAGCGGGCGGGCCGCGGCTCGAGCTCGGCGGCGAGGCGTCGCCGGGCCTCGAGGCGCGCTTCGGAAACGCCTGGGCCGCGACGGACCTCGTCCACGTCGCGGCCGCGGCGCTGAGCCTTCACCACCGCCGGCTCCCGGGAGGCAAGCCGTGGCTCCCCGCGGCCCGCGCCGCGCGCGAGGCCGTCGTGAGGACGCCGGAAGGCACGAGCGTCCGTCTCAGCGAAGCCGCGGCGCACCCGCGCCGCGCCGAGGACGACGCCCCGCGCCTGCGGTGCTTCGCCGGGCCCGACCGCGCGGCCGTTCTCGACGCGCTCCTTTCCGGCCGGGAAGGCCTCGGCGCGGGAGAGGGCGCGCGCCTCGTCCTCGTCGCGACCGACGCCTCCTTCGAGGAGGTCCGCGCGCGGGCGCTCGCGCACCTCGAGTCGGGCGCCCCGGCCGGGCCGGCGATCCACTTCCGCGAGCGGCCCGTGCGCGGCGAGGTCGCCTTCGTCTTCGCGGGCGCGGGCGCGGCCTACCGCGGCATGGGGCTCGACCTCCTGACGCGGCTCCCCTCCCTCGCGGACGCGCTCGCGCGCCGCAGCGCGCGGCTCCCGCGCGCCCTCGCGTGGTCCTTCGAGGGCGAAACGAGAGAGCCGACCGTCCTCGAGCAGCTCTGGGGCGCCTCGGCGCTCTGCCAGCTCCACGCGGAGCTGACGCGGGGCCTCCTCGGGATCGAGCCGCACGCGTGGCTCGGGTACTCCTCGGGCGAGACGAACGCGCTCCTCGCCTCGGGAACGTGGGCCGACGCCGACGCGCTGATCGAGGAGAGCGAGAGCTCGGGGCTCTTCACGCGCGAGCTCGGAGGGCGCTTCGCCGCGGTCGAGCGCGCGTGGGGCGCGCCGGTGAGGTGGGCCTCCTTCACCGTCCTCGCTCCCGTCGCCGACGTGGAGGCCGCCCTCGCCTCGGAGGAGCGGGTCCGCCTCGCGATCGTCCACGGCGACGAGGAGTGCGTGATCGCGGGCGACGAGGCGGGGTGCGCCCGCGTCGCCGAGGCGCTCGGCCGGAGCCGCGCGCTGAAGCTCGGCTACCCGCTCGCGGTCCACGTTCCCGAGCTCGGCGCCGTGAAGGACGAGTGGCTCGCTCTCCACAGGAGGCCGACGACGCCTCCTCCGGCGCGCTTCTACACGAACGCCACGGGCGGAAGCTACGCGCCGACGCCGGAGAGCTGCGCGCAGGCGATCCTCGGCCAGGCGGACCGGACGCTCGACCTTCGCCCGACCGTCCTCCGCGCGTGGGAGGACGGGGCCCGCGTCTTCGTCGAGCATGGGCCGCAGGCCGCCTGTGGACGCTGGATCCGCTCGATCCTCGGCGGGCGCGAGGCGCTCGTCGTCAGCCTCGACCGGAAGGGGCAGGGCCTCGCGGCGACGCTCGACGCGCTCGCGGCGCTCGTCGCCGCGGGGGTTCCGATGCGCGCCGGGGCCCTCGACGAGCTCGACCGGCTCCTCCGTCCGAGCCCGCGGTCGGCCGCGAGCGGGCGAAGCCTGACCTTCGCCTCGCATCCGCCGCGGGTCGCCGTTCCGCCGCTTCCCTCGCACGGCAAGAGCAGCGGCGCGGCGCGCGGCCGCGTCATGGCCCCGGCTCCGGCGCTGCCTCCGATCCTCGACGAGGAGTGGGGACCGCGGACCCGGCCACCCGTTCCGGCAGCGGAGCCGGCTCCCGCTCCCGTCGCTCCGCTCGTCGCGTTCGCGGCCGCGGCGTCACCCGCGACCGACGCTCCCGTCATCGTCCCGTCGCAGGTGCTCGAGGGCTTCCGCTCCCACGTCGCCCGGCTCTCGCAGATCCAGCAGGACTACGTCCTCGCGCAGCAGGCGCTGCACGAGCGGTTCCTCTCGATGCGCGGCGTCGCGGCCGAGACGCTCCTCCTCGCCGCGTGCGCGGCGGGGACGACGGCGAGCGCCGCGGCCGCCATCCTCGCCCCGCCTCCTCCGCCGCTTCCTCCTCCTCCCGTCGCTCCCGTGGCGGCCGAGCCGACACCTGCGGCGGCCCCTGCGCGCGAAGGGGAGCCTCTCGGCCTCCGCTTCGATCGGCGTCAGCTCGAGGTCCACGCGGGCGGAAGGATCTCGGAGATCTTCGGTCCCGCGTTCGCCGCGCAGGACGGGTACGCGAGGCAGGTGCGGATGCCGCTCCCCCCGCTCCTCCTCGCCGACCGCGTCGTCGGCCTCGCGGCCGAGCCCGCGAGCATGGGGAAGGGGACGATCTGGACCGAGACCGACGTGACGTGGGACTCCTGGTACCTGCACCAGGGGCGCATGCCGCCGGGCCTCATGATCGAGGCGGGCCAGGCCGACCTGATGCTCATCTCGTACCTCGGGGTCGACCTCCTGAACCGAGGCGAGCGCGTTTACCGCCTCCTCGGCTGCGAGCTGACGTGGCACGGCGACCTCCCGCGCGCGGGCGACACGCTGAGGTTCGGGATCCACCTCGACGGCCACGCGGCGCAGGGCGCCGTGCGGCTCATGTTCTTCCACTACGACTGCACGAACGGCGGCCGGCCGCAGCTGACCGTGCGCAACGGGCAGGCGGGCTTCTTCACCGACGCGGAGCTGGCGGAGTCGGCCGGCTGCCTCTGGAGCCCGGAGGAGCAGGAGATCGTCCCCGAGCCGCGCCTCGCGCCGCCTGCCGTTCGGTGCGAGAAGGGCCGCTTCGACCGGGCGGACCTCGAGGCCTTCGCGCGCGGCGACGCGTTCGGCTGCTTCGGCGCGGGCTTCGAGATCGCGAGGACGCACACGCGCAGCCCGCGGATCCCGGAGGGGCGGATGCTCCTCCAGGACCGTGTCACGGACCTCGATCCCTCGGGCGGGCCGTGGGGCCGCGGGTACCTGCGCGCCGAGCTCGACGTAAAGCCCGACCTCTGGTTCTTCGACGGGCACTTCAAGAACGACCCGTGCATGCCCGGGACTCTCATGTTCGACGGGTGTCTCCAGGCGATGTCGTTCTACCTCGCCGCGCTCGGCTTCACGCTCCCGCGCGACGGCTGGCGGTTCCGCCCCGTTCCCGAGCGGCCGTACCGGCTCCAGTGCCGCGGGCAGGTGACCCCGGCGTCCCGGCGCCTCGTCACCGAGGTCTTCGTCGAGGAGGTCGTCGGCGGCCCCGTGCCGACGCTCTTCGCCGACCTCCTCTGCACCGTCGACGGCCTGAAGGCGTTCCACGCGCGGCGGGTCGCGATCGAGCTCGTCCCCGACTGGCCGCTCGAGGCGATGCCGGCCCTCCTCGCCGAGGCCGCGGCGGATACGCGGCCCGCCGCCGAGGCCGACGGCTTCCGCTTCGACCGGGCGAGCCTCCTCGCCTGCGCGTGGGGAAAGCCGTCGAAGGCGTTCGGGCCGATCTACTCCCGCTTCGACTCTCCGACGCGCGTGGCGCGCCTCCCCGGGCCGCCGTACCTCTTCATGAGCCGGGTGAGGGAGGTCGACGGCGCGCTCGGCGTGACGAGGTCCGGCGCGACGGCGACCGTCGAGTACGACGTTCCCGCCGACGCCTGGTACTTCGACGAGAACGGCGCGCGTGCGATGCCGTTCGCCGTTCTCCTCGAGGCGGCGCTCCAGCCGTGCGGCTGGCTCGCGAGCTACGCCGGCGCGGCGCTCGGCGTCGACGAGGAGCTCGGCTTCCGCAACCTCGACGGCACCGGCCGGCTCCTCGCCGAGGTCTTCCCCGACTCCGGGACGCTCACGACGCGCGTGAAGCTGAACTCCGTCTCGAAGACCGGGACGATGATCATCGTGTCGTTCGAGGCGACGTGCTCCGTAGCGGAGCGGCCCGTCTACGAGATGAAGACCGTCTTCGGCTTCTTCCCGCCGGCCGCGCTCGCGAGCCAGGCAGGGCTCCCCGTCCCCGACGCGCAGCGCGAGCTCCTGGAGCGGCCGGGCAACGTCCTCTTCGACCTGACGACGGAGCCGGCGGCGTACTTCGACCCGCGCCGGCCGCGGCTCGCCGGGCCGATGCTCCGGATGATCGACCGCGTCGACGGCCTCTGGCCCGATGCGGGGCGGGCCGGCCTCGGCCAGCTCCGCGCCGTCAAGGACGTGGACGCCGGGGAGTGGTTCTTCAAGGCCCACTTCTTCCAGGACCCGGTGCAGCCCGGCTCGCTCGGGATCGAGGCGATGATCCAGGCGCTGCAGCTCTTCATGCTCGAGGCGCGGATGGACGAGGGGATCGTCGGGCCCCGCTTCGAATGTCTCGCGACGGGCGCGGAGCTGACCTGGAAGTACCGCGGCCAGGTCCTCCCGCACCACCGGACCGTCCACACGACGATCGAGGTCACGGCGAAGGGGCGCGACGAGCGGGGCGCCTGGGCGACGTGCGACGCGAGCCTCTGGACGGACGGGCAGCGGATCTACGAGGCGACGAACCTCGGCATGCGGATCGTCCCGGGCCGGCCGGTGGACGGACCCGGAGGGGGAGAGATCGTCCTCGACCCGGAGCGCGACCGGTGGCTCCTCGACCATCGCCCCACCTGGACCGTGCCCGCGCTCCCGATGATGTGCATGGTCGACCTCCTCGCCCGCGGCTCGAAGGGCGACGGCGCCGTCACGGGCCTGCGCGACGTGCGCGTGTCGGGCTGGCTCCTCGCGGCCGAGCCGCGGCGCCTCCGGTGCGAGGACTCGGGCGGGCTCGTCCGGCTCCTCGCCTCGACGCCGGAAGGGGAGAAGGAGGTCGCGCGGGCGCGCGTGCTGCGCGGGGCGTACGCGCCCCGCCCCGACCCGCTCCCGGAGGCGCGCGGCGCCCTGGTCGCACTCCCGTACGAGAGCGGCACACTCTTCCACGGGCCGGCGTTCCAGCTCCTCGAGAGGCTCGTCATGGGGAAGGGCGAGTCCTCGAGCACGCTGCGCGCCGGGAGCGGTGTCCCCGACGGCCTCCTCAACCCGGGCCTCCTCGACGGCGCGACGCACGGCATCCCGCACGCGGAGCTCCACACCTGGAACGAAGCCTCCGACCCGGGCAAGGTCGCCTTCCCCGCCTTCATCCCCGAGATCGACGTCTTCGGCCCGGCGCCGACATCGGGGACCGTCCGCTGCGAGGTGCGCCAGCAGCCGTTCCTCGGGAGCCCCGACTACCCGGTCTTCCTCATCCAGCTCGTCGGGCCCGAGGGTGTCTGGTGCCAGCTCCGCCTCGTCGAGTCGTGCTTCCCCAAAGGTCCGCTCGGCTCGGCCGAGCCGGCCGCGCGCCGTGCCTTCCTGCGCGAGAAGGAGCCGGTCGAGGGGCTCCGCCTCTCGCGCGTCGAGGAGGGCAGGACCGTCCTGACGGACGGGGAGGTCGCCGCGACCGACTGGCTCCCCGGCACCGTCGCGGCCGTCTACGGGACGCGCGAGACCGAGGCGATCGCCCGCGCCGAGCACGCGGCCGCCTCCCACGCGCTCCACCCGGGAAAGGTCTTCTCGCAGCTCCCTCTCACGCGCTTCGACCTCGCCGTCGAGCGGGCGGGCGGCGAGGTGCGCGTCTCGGGCGACGGCCGCGGCCGCCTCGACCTCTCGCCGGTGAGGGAGTTCTGGACCCGCTGGTTCGACCGCGGGCCGTGGCCCGTCGAGGACCTCTACTACGGCCTCGTCGGCCGCTTCGTCGACCGCGTCGTCGTGGAGGACCCGGCGGCGTACGCGGCCCTCCGCGGCCGGAGCGTCCTCTACCTCGCAAACCACCAGACGGGCGTCGAGTCGCTCGTCTTCTCGATCGTCGCCTCGGCCCTGAACGGGGTCCCGACCGTGACGCTCGCGAAGGCCGAGCACCGCGAGACGTGGCTCGGCAAGCTCATCGCGCACTGCTTCACGTATCCCGGCGTGACCGACCCGCGCGTCATGACCTTCTTCGACCGCGAGGACAAGGCGAGCCTTCCCCGCGTCATCGGCGAGCTCGCCGCCGAGATGAAGGGGCCGGGGCGCTCCGTCATGGTCCACGTCGAGGGGACGCGCTCTCTCACCTGCAGGAAGCCCGTGGAGAAGATGAGCGGCGCCTTCCTCGACATGGCGCTCGCGGTCGGCGCTCCCGTCGTCCCGGTGAGGTTCGCCGGCGGGCTCCCGGCCGAGCCGGTCGAGACGCGCCTCGAGTTCCCGCTCGGGATGGGCCGCCAGGAGATCCGCCTCGGGAGGCCGATCCTCCCCGAGCGCCTCGCGGACCTTCACTACGGCGCCCGCAAGGAGCTCGTCGTCTCGGCGATCAACGGCCTCGGCGTCCCGAACGCGGAGGAACATCCCCTCCCCGGCGATCCCGGCTTCGCGGCCCGCGTCGAAGCGTGGCAGGCCGCGCACGGCGTCTCCCACGAGCACGCGACGCTCCGCGAGGTCCTCGCGGAGCTGCCCTGCCCGGGGGAAGAGGTCCGAAGGCTCCTCGCGGCGCGGGAGGCCGCCTCCCTCGCGAACGACGCGAGCCCGGGGGGGCGCTGGCTCGCGGAGCTGGGACGGAGGCTCCTGGGAGGCTGACCCGGGGCGCCCCGCCTCTTTCCGCCTCGAGCACTCACGGACTCCCGGTTCGGGCCGGGCGGGGGCGCCCGGCGCGCTAGACTGTCCGCTCGACACGATGAGCCTGGAGGTCCCGTTCATGCTCAGGACCGTCACTGGAGTGCGTCGCGGGCTTGCCCTCGTGGCCTTCACGGGGATCGCGTTCACATGGACGACGCGCCCCGCCGGCGCCGCGGTCACGATCGACGAGTTCGCGATCCCGACGGCGGCGAGCGGTCCCAACGACATCACGTCCGGCCCGGACGGGAGCCTCTGGTTCACCCAGTTCGAGGGGAACAGGATCGGGCGGATCACGATTGCCGGCGTCATCACCGAGTTCGCGATCCCGACGGCGGCGAGCGGTCCCGACGACATCACGTCCGGCCCGGACGGGAACCTCTGGTTCACGGAGTCGAGCGGGAACCGGATCGGGCGGATCACCCCCTCGGGCGTCCTCACGGAGTTCGTCGTCCCGACGGCGAACGGCACTCCGAGGGGCATCGTGTCCGGGCCCGACGGGGCCCTCTGGTTCACGGAGTTCGGCGGCAACAGGATCGGTCGAATCACGACGGCCGGCGAGATCACGGAGTTCGCGATCCCGACCGCGGACAGCCAGCCCGTCGGCATCGCGTCCGGCCCCGACGGGAACCTCTGGTTCGTGGAGCTCCAGGGAAACAGGATCGGACGGATCACGATCGCCGGCGTCATCACCGAGTTCGAGATGCCGACGGCGCCGGACGCCCTCATCAGCATCGCGGCGGGCGCGGACGGGAACCTCTGGTTCCGGAAGTCCCGGGGGGACGGGATCGGCCGAATCACTCCCGCCGGCGTCGTCACGGAGTTCTCCCTCCCGGCGGCGGGCCGCCGCGCGCACGGCGTCGCCGCCGGCCCGGACGCCAACGTCTGGTTCACGGAGTTCACCGGGAACCGGATCGGGCGGATCACGCCCGCGGGCGTCGTCACGGAATTCGCGGTCCCGACGCCGGACGCCTGGCCCGCCGGCATCACCACCGGCCCCGACGGGAACCTCTGGTTCACGGAATACGCCGGGAACAGGATCGGCCGGCTCGTCGCGCCCGGGACCCGCTTCCATCCCGTCACGCCCTGTCGTCTCTTCGACACGCGAAACGACTCCGGCCCGGACGCGGCCTCGCCGATCCTCGCCCCGGCGGAGTCCCGGCTGCTCGCCCTCGACGGCCGGTGCGGCATTCCGGTCTCCGCGCGGGCGCTCGCGGTCAACGTGACGGCGACGGATCCGGAAGCGCCGGGTTCGATCGCCCTCTTCCGCGGCGACCTGGCTACGGGAGAGGGCACCAGCGTTCTCAGCTTCCCGGCCGGCCGGACCCGGGCGAGCCAGGGGGTCGTCGCGCTCGATCTCCACGCCGGCCGGACGATCCGCGTGGTGAACGAGGCGGCGGGCTCGACGCACGTCGTCCTCGACGTGACCGGCTACTTCGAATAGCCCGCCGGCCTTCCGGCGCGGTGCATCATCCCGGGCGCATGCGTTCGCTCGCCGTCGTCCACCACCGCCACGAGGAGTGGGTCGCCGCGATCCGCGAGGCCGAGGCGCGCCTCGACGTCCGCGGGTTTCCGCCGCGCGCCCCGTTCGACGACTCTTTCCTCGCCCGCGCCGAGGGCCTCTTCGTCTGGAAGGTCCCGGAGGGGCTCGTCGCGCAGATGCCGCGGCTCGCCTGGGTGCAGAGCGCCGGCGCGGGGGTCGACCACCTCCTCGCCGACCCTTCCATCCCGCCGGAGCTGCCGATCACCCGGGCCGACGGGCAGTTCGGCCTCTGGATGGCCCGCTACACGATCGGCCACCTCCTCGCCGCGACCCAGCGGCTCGACGCGTGCCGCGAGGCGCAGCGGGAGCGCCGGTGGGACTCGAGGCTCCTCCCGGAGGACCTGACCGGCCAGGTCGCGCTCGTCCTCGGTTTCGGCCGCATCGGGCGACAGATCGGGCGGGCGCTGCGCGAGATCGGGCTCGACGTCCACGGCCTCGTCCGCACTCCCCGGGCGGACGCGGAGTTCCCGCTCCACGGCATCGGCGACCTGCCAGCCTGGCTCGGGCCCTGCCGCGTCCTCGTCCTCTGCGCGCCGCTCACGCCCGAGACGCGCGGGCTCGTGAACGCGGCCCTCCTCGCCTCGGGCCACCCGCGCCTCGTCCTCGTCAACGTCGCGAGAGGCGCCCTCGTCGTCACGGCCGACCTGCTCGAGGCGCTCGACGCGGGCCGCCTCGAGCGGGCCGTCCTCGACGTCTTCGCCGAGGAGCCGCTCCCGCCGGAGTCCCCGCTCTGGAGCCACCCGAAGGTCGTCGTCACCCCGCACCACTCCGGGCCCTCGACCCCGCGGGCGATGGTCCCCGACATCCTCCCGAACCTGCGGCGCTTCGCCGAAGGCCGGCCCGTCGTCGACGCGGTCGACCGGGCGCGCGGCTACTGAGGTCGGAGGCCCGGCCCGCGCCGGCGGAGGGGGCGCCCGGTCAGCCCTTCCCCCCCGGCGCGCCGAGCCGGTCGACGACCTTGGCGAGGTCGACGCCGAAGGCGGCCTTGACCTGCTCGACGAGCTGGACGCCCTGGGCGACGCGCGAGGACGGCGGGAGGTAGGCGACGCGGTCGACCTTCACGCTCTGGATCGTCTCGACGAGCGAGGACATGACGCTCTGGAGCTTCTGCATGAGGAAGATGTCGCGGGCGTTCGGGCCCGCGGCCTTCCAGGTCTGGATCATCTGCGTGAGGACCGCCGCGGTCGCGCGCCCGTCCTCGACGATCTTGGCCGCCTTGCCGCGGGCCTCGGCCTGCCGCTTCTCCATGTCGGCGCGCGCGGGGGCGACGACGTCGGCCTCGAGCTTCAGACGCACCTGCTCGAGCCGCGCCTTCTGGACCTTCAGCTCCGCCTCGGCCTTGGCGATCGCGGCGGTGACGCGCCCGACCTCCTCGGCGACCATCGCCTCTCGGCCCGTCTCGCACTGGGTGATCCGCTTCTCGGCCTCGGCGGTCGCGATCGCGCCGTCGGTGTCGATGAGCGCGAGGCGGGCGGCGAGGTTGTTCTCGGCCTCGCGCATCGTCGCCTCGGCATGGGCCTGCGCCTCGGCGACCCGGGCGCTCTTGTCGAGCGCGGCCGTCTGCTTGCGGCCGAGGGAGTTGAGGTAGCCGACCTCGTCGGCGACGTTCTGGATCTTCAGGACGTCGAGGATCAGGCCGAGGCGGGAGAGGTCGTGCTCGGCCTCCTCGAGGAGCTTCTCGGCGAAGCGGAGCTTGTCCTGGTTGACCTCCTCCGGCGTCAGCTGCGAGAGGACGCCGCGGAGGTTCCCCTCGAGGGTGTCCTTGGCGACCTGGATGATCTGCGGCCGCCCCTTGCCGAGGAGCCGCTCGAGCGCGTTGTTCAGGAGCGGCTGGTGGCCGGCGACCTTGAGGTTCGCGACGCCCTGGACGGTGAGCGGGATGCCCCCCTTGGAGTAGGCGTTCGTGACGGCGACGTCGACCGTCATGTTCGTGATGTCCATCCTGTCGACCTTCTCGAGGAGCGGCGTCCGGAGGGAGCTGCCGCCCTTGACGATCCGGTAGCCGACGGGGCGCCCCTCGACGGTCGACCTGCCGCCCGAGAAGACGAGGACCTCGTTCGGGGAGCAGATGTGGAAGAGGCGCTTGACGACGACGAGCGCCGCCGCGCCGAAGAAGAGGACGACGCCGACGGCGACGCCGAAGACGGAGCCGAGGTCGCCGATCACTTCGCCACCTCCTGCCGGACGGGGGAGAGGAGCGCGACGACGTCGACCCCCGTCGTCCGGCTCACCTCGGCGAGGACGCTCCTCACCGCGGCCGGGTACGACGCGACGTAGCTCGCGAGGGCGGAGAAAACAAGAGTGCCGCTCTCGCATCGCGAGCGCAGGTGCGCACCAGGCCGAAGGCTACAAACGCTAAGATAGCCGTATGAGGAGTCTCCTCAGGGTACTTGCATTCCTCGGACTCGCTATGTCGCTCGCTTGCACCCGCCGGGCGCAGGAGCCAGCGATTGCGACCGACTTCGACGGAGCGTCTGCATCGATCACGCTTCGCTCCGGATGGTCGGGATTCGAGAAGGCTCCTGACGGCGTCTCCTTCTGCTGGGCCGAAGGGCAGGCGGCACTCCTCGGTGTTGGCCGCTTGGAGCGGAGGGCGCGAGTGGTTTCATTCCGCGCGTGGTCGTTCGACTATCCGGAAGCGCCGCAACAGCTCACGACGGTTTTCGTCAATGGCACTCGCATCGGCGAGGTCATGATTGCGGCGGAGCCGTCCGAATACTCGATTGACACTCCGTGGTCGGTATGGGACTCCGAGGAGAACACCATCCGACTACGGTTCTCGCGGGCGGACGCGCCCAGGGAACGAATCCAGGGGGCTGAGGATTCACGCAGGCTCGCAGTGGCCTTCGACTGGCTCCGAGTCGGTCCGAAACGACGCTAGGGGTCCACGATTCGTCCGGAGGAAACGCGGAACAGGCGAGCTTCTTCGGCTCGCCGAAACTGCCCCCATGGCTCGGAAGACAGCATTCCGTCGATTCCGTCGGGAGCCGCGAAGTGCGGTGCCCGCACGACCCACCCGCGGTCCGTCCGCCGGATCCAATCCTCGAGACCCCGCGCGTCCGGCCTAAGAACGACATCGCCCTTGTTCCGCTGGTCGCGGAACTGAGCCCGAAGCGCGAAGTACGCCCACGGATCTGCGGCCGCAACAGGACCGTCGAACCCCATTCCTGACATGAATGCCAGGTACTCGGCCGGACGGCGCCAGTCGGGCCGAGCCCATCGCGAGCTGTCCGCCAGTGCGCTTCGCTGAAGCAAGAACAGAAGGACAAACGAGGTGGCTGCCACGGCGTGTTCGTTTCTTAGCCACGAAGCAATACGTTCCGCGAGGAAGCCGATAGCCAGCGAGAGGGGGAGAAGCGAGACAGTGAGGTATCGCAGTGCCCACCAATGCCCAGCGACGCAGAGAGCGGCGAGGACCCCGGCAGAGAAGAGAGCCGCCGCCGTCAATACTCGCCAGCGCTCGAGCTTCGGCCCAAGAACCAGCCCGGCCACGACGAACGCCCAGATCACTACGGCAGCGACGGGCTGCTTGACGTCTTCCTGCCGGTCGGCCACCAGTCCACCGGCGAAACGCAGGACCAGACCGACGGAGACCTGAGGCGATGAAGACGGCTGTGAGGCCCGACTCGAGCCCGCGAGCGCCACGAGCCAAGGAACGAAGAGAAGGAACGTGACGCCGCTCGTGAGCGCGGCCCGCGAGAAGGCGGTTCGATCCCGATGTCGTGTAGAGCGAATGAGATCGACGAGCCAGGAGAACGCTACGTATAGGCCGGCCCAGTAGAGGGTCCAGCTTGCCAGCACGCCGAATACCCCGGCTGCGACAAGGGAGGAGGCCCGCCCGTTCGACTCGTGTCGCGAGCGCGCCGCGTCGAACAGAGCGGCGAAACAGAGCCCGGCAGCGTAGGGTCGCAACTCCTGTCCGAGGTACACGGCGAGCGGGAACGACGCGAAGGCGGAAGCCGCGGCCAGCGATCTGACCGGGTGGTGCGCGCCCCCGGCCCGGACGTAGATCGCGAGAACGGTAATGCACGACCACAAGACGGGAAGGGTGCGGAGCCATGCCTCAGCAGAAGACGCG
Source organism: Thermoanaerobaculia bacterium (assembly GCA_039812785.1). Taxonomy (GTDB): domain Bacteria; phylum Acidobacteriota; class Thermoanaerobaculia; order UBA5066; family UBA5066; genus UBA5066. The sequence continues at coordinate 15,643 of JBDIBE010000005.1, forward strand.
CGATACCATGCCCACATCACGATGTAGTCGAATGGGGGGTGTACCCCGTCAAAGACGACAGCTTTCCACATCTCGACGAAAGTACGTCGGACGTAATCGACCTGCATCGCCTCATCCAGCCAGTAGCTCCAGTTGTCCCAGCCCGCCGTGCGGAGGGCAGCCGCGGCCAGGATGACGACGGTGATCCATATGTGGCTCCAGTGGCTCCGTCGCATCGCTCGGCCTACTCGAAGTAGCCGTTGACGTCGACGATGACGTGCACGAAGCCGCTGCCGAGATTCGACGTAATGGCCAGTGATCCAGCGCCTCCGAGACTGACAATGCCGTTGTTCGCACGGCTCTTCCCGGCGATGAAGGAGATCGCCGTTGTTGCCGTGGTCAGAACGTCTCCCGGTGCAAGGGAGATCGACCCGCTCTGGATCGGTGCCGGAATCGTGACGTTGAAGACAACGGCCCGAGCAGACGATGGGATTGAGCACGCGCCGCCGAGGAGAAGGACGCGACGCTCTCCGGCCGCGAGGGCGGGCCCGCCGAGCGGGGCTCCTAGATCTCGTGTGTCCAGCACGCGGCAGGGTGTCAGCGTGTGGAGGCGACTGCTGTTGGCGCCCAGGTCTGCCGTGAAGGCGAACTGTCCAAACGTGCCTGTCGTCGCGTCCTGCGCGGTCCGGAATCCTATGAGAGTTGTTGCGCCGAGATTCGCGACGTTCGGGAGAGCGGCGTAGTAGTTCGTGTTGACGATGTAGCCGCTTGGATTAGGGTGGGACCACTCGCCGGCAGCGCCGAACGCCAGGTACGGGCTTGCCAGGCCAGTCCGCGCGACACGAACTAGCCGGAATCGATAGTCTCCGGCCTGTGGAGAATTCGTGGAGAGTACGACGAAACGGTCTCGACCGTTCGCGCTCTCGATGACGCTCGAGGGAAGGCCGATGAACCCAGGGTCATCTGGGAAAGGGATCAGGGCGCGCGATGCCGGGAAGGGCGGGTTCGTGCAACAACCACTGTAATCTGAGCGGTTCGGCTCGGAGCACCGCCAGGGTTTGCCGTCGTCCGAGAAGGAGATCGGCTGGTCCGAATTTGGGACGGGAACAAACGACTTGGGGCCGCCCGCCGAAGGACTGGCGAGTATCTCGACGATCGGGCGACGATTCGAATCGAGTGCGAGTCCACCGGTATCAGCGGCGACGGGGTCATGCTTCACACGGAACAGGACCAGCCCGAGCGCAGGGCTAGTGGGGAAGGTGACTGGGCTACAGTCTTGGGGCCAGTCGACGGAAAGAAGCGTGTTCGTCAGGAGATAGAACCAGCCGGCTTCGTACCATCCCGTCAGGCCGCCGAAGACGCGTGCTCCGCTCTGAAGCACACCGGAGATCGAAGGATCAGCCCGGAACTTCAGAACTGGAGTGAAGTTGCCGATATGTAGTGTGTGAAGCGGCAGGCCATTCTGGAGTCGGTACGCGCCGTCGTTTGGAGACGTACCGTCTCGCCAGACCGTTCCCCACGGGACTGGGGCGGAAAGGGGGGCGGACGTAGCTTGTGAGGCGAATCCGATCAGGTGCCCACCGAGGCCCCCATCGAATTCCGATTCAGGCGCAAAGAAGTAGTAGACCCGGCTTGCGCCGGGCGGATCTGCGGAGAGCGGCGGCCCGGCGATCGGGGCGAACCCAGAGCCGATCTGCCAGGCAGTGCCGCCTTGGGGTGCGGGAGGCGTCGAGGAGACGCTCGGGTCCCATTGTGTGAGGAGTTGCGAGAAGGCTGGAAGGGCGAAGAAGTCGGGAATCCGTTCGTAGGCACCGTCGACGTCTCGCCGGATCAGTGCATCGACATGATCTCCGATCCAGGTTGCAGATTTGTATACCTGGCTCTTGTCGTTCCCTTGAAAGAGGTGGTACAGCCGGTCGGAGTATCGAAACATCCCCATCCCATAGCCGCTCCACCGGGGGCATTGTGACGGTACTTGGCAGTCGGGCACGAAGGCAATCGGTTGATTGTAATGACGGACCGGGTAGCCGGTGCTCCAGACTTCGTTCCAGTCAGGGTGATACGTCACAGGCACCTGGGAGGAGGCTGGGCGATCCAGGAGGCAGACGACGACGGCGATGATGATCTGAATTCGCGGAGAACGCATTCGGGACCTCCAGTGATCCAGCCGAAGTCTTGAGACCCGGGCGACCAACGGCGACGATACCGCATGGCCCTTCGCAGACACCGAGCAGCACTGCGCGAGCGGCGAAAGAACCTGGATTGCGAACGCCCCAGTCCTTCAGCGGTCCGGGGTAATCCCCTCCCCCGGCGCGCCGAGGCGGTCGACGACCTTGGCGAGGTCGACGCCGAAGGCGGCCCTGACCTGCTCGACGAGCTGGACGCCCTGGGCGACGCGCGAGGACGGCGGGAGGTAGGCGACGCGGTCGACCTTCACGCTCTGGATCGTCTCGACGAGCGAGGACATGACGCTCTGGAGCTTCTGCATGAGGAAGATGTCGCGGGCGTTCGGGCCCGCGGCCTTCCAGGTCTGGATCATCTGCGTGAGGACCGCCGCGGTCGCGCGCCCGTCCTCGACGATCTTGGCCGCCTTGCCGCGGGCCTCGGCCTGCCGCTTCTCCATGTCGGCGCGCGCGGGGGCGACGACGTCGGCCTCGAGCTTCAGACGCACCTGCTCGAGCCGCGCCTTCTGGACCTTCAGCTCCGCCTCGGCCTTGGCGATCGCGGCGGTGACGCGCCCGACCTCCTCGGCGACCATCGCCTCTCGGCCCGTCTCGCACTGGGTGATCCGCTTCTCGGCCTCGGCGGTCGCGATCGCGCCGTCGGTGTCGATGAGCGCGAGGCGGGCGGCGAGGTTGTTCTCGGCCTCGCGCATCGTCGCCTCGGCATGGGCCTGCGCCTCGGCGACCCGGGCGCTCTTGTCGAGCGCGGCCGTCTGCTTGCGGCCGAGGGAGTTGAGGTAGCCGACCTCGTCGGCGACGTTCTGGATCTTCAGGACGTCGAGGATCAGGCCGAGGCGGGAGAGGTCGTGCTCGGCCTCCTCGAGGAGCTTCTCGGCGAAGCGGAGCTTGTCCTGGTTGACCTCCTCCGGCGTCAGCTGCGAGAGGACGCCGCGGAGGTTCCCCTCGAGGGTGTCCTTGGCGACCTGGATGATCTGCGGCCGCCCCTTGCCGAGGAGCCGCTCGAGCGCGTTGTTCAGGAGCGGCTGGTGGCCGGCGACCTTGAGGTTCGCGACGCCCTGGACGGTGAGCGGGATGCCCCCCTTGGAGTAGGCGTTCGTGACGGCGACGTCGACCGTCATGTTCGTGATGTCCATCCTGTCGACCTTCTCGAGGAGCGGCGTCCGGAGGGAGCTGCCGCCCTTGACGATCCGGTAGCCGACGGGGCGCCCCTCGACGGTCGACCTGCCGCCCGAGAAGACGAGGACCTCGTTCGGGGAGCAGATGTGGAAGAGGCGCTTGACGACGACGAGCGCCGCCGCGCCGAAGAAGAGGACGACGCCGACGGCGACGCCGAAGACGGAGCCGAGGTCGCCGATCACTTCGCCACCTCCTGCCGGACGGGGGAGAGGAGCGCGACGACGTCGACCCCCGTCGTCCGGCTCACCTCGGCGAGGACGCTCCTCACCGCGGCCGGGTACGACGCGACGTAGCTCGCGAGGGCCGTGCCGTCGCCTCCGTCGAGGAGGTGGGCCTCGCCGACCTCCATCTCCTTCACGCGCTCGACGACCGTCCGGAGGATCTGCTCGAGGTTGTGGATGAGGAAGATGTCCTTGGCGTCGGGGCCGGCGCTCGCCCAGGCGGCCGTCATCAGCTTGAGGACCTCGGCGAGCGCCCAGCCGTTCTCCTCGATCGTGGCGGCGTCGCCGCGCGCCGCGAGGGCGGCGGCCTGCTGCGCCGCCTGGGCGGGGAGGACCTGCTCGGCCGTCAGGCGCGTCTCCTCGAGCTCCTTGCGGATCGCCTGGAGCTTCTGCTCGGCCTCGGCGCGGGCCTGGAGCGCCGCCTGCGCGGCGGTCTCCTCGGCGGCCTTCGCCCTCGCCTCGAGCCGGGCCTTCAGCGTCTTGAGCTCGTTCTCCTTCTTGGCGATCGCCGTCGCGGCCTGCTGGTTGGCGACCTCGCCCGCGCGTCGCGAGGAGGCCTCGCCCTGCGACGCCTCGGAGCGGGCGAGCGACTCGGCCATCTCCGCGTCGCGGAGGACCATCGCGATCCGCGCGCGGCCGATCGAGGCGAGGTAGTTCGCCTCGTCGGAGACGTTCTGGATCTTCAGCGTGTCGAGCGTCAGGCCGAGCTTGCGGAAGTCGGCCTCCGCCTCGTCCACGAGGGCCGTCGCGAACTTGAGCCGGTCCTCGTTGACCTCCTCGGGCGTCAGGTTCGCGAGGACGCCCCGGAGGTGCCCCTCGAGGCTCTCCTTGGCGACGCGCGCGATCTCGGCCGGGTCGCGCCCGAGGAAGCGCTCGATGGCGTTCCCGACGACGCGCGGGTCGGACGAGACCTTCACGTTCGCGATCGCGTGGACCCGGAGCGGGATGCCGCCCCTGGAGTACGCGTTCGCGACCTTCAGGTCGATCGGGATCGAGAGGAGGCTCATCCGGTCGACCCGCTCGAGGAGCGGGATCCGCACGGAGCGGCCTCCGAGGACGACGCGGTAGCCGACCTGGCTCCCGTCGGCGAGCTTTCGCTTTCGGCCCGAGAAGATGACGACCTGGTTCGGCGGGCAGATGACGAGGACCGATCGGGCGAGGAGGGAGAGGATGCCGAGGGAGACCGCCCCGGCGAAGACGCCCGCCAGGATCCCGGCGAGAGAGTCGAGCACGCTTGCCTCCAGCTTCTGAGGGGGGACGCTATTCCTTCCAGGGCGCGGGCTCGACCTCGGCGATCCCGTCCCGGAAGCGGACGACGACGACGCGTTCGCGGATCTGGATCGGATCGCTCCCCGTGCGGGCCGGCAGCTCGACGTCCTGCTCCCCGACGTGGAGGCGGATCTTCCCGAGGCCGTCGGGGAGGAGCGGCAGGACGACCTCCCCCTCGCTCCCGAGGAACGCCTCCGTCGAGGCGGGGCCCGTGGCCGCGCCCCGGCCGAGGGAGCGGAAGAGGGCCGCGACGCCGGCCCCTACGACGCCGCCGAGGACGACGGAGACCGGGATGTGGAGGGCGGGCTTGACCCCAAGGAGCGTGAGGGCCGTCCCGGCCATGCCGAACGCCCCGAGGGCGTAGGTCCAGAAGCGGAGGGAGAGGAGGTTCGTGAGGAAGGCGCCGTGGTCGGCGTCGCCGTCGCCGTGGCCGTCGCCCTGCCCGGAGTCGTGCCCGTCTCCGTCGCCCTGGAGGACGGAGGCGCCGATCAGCACGAGGCCGAAGGCCAGCGCCGCGAGATAGACGGTCAGCATGCTGCGGCGCAGTTTACGACGCCCCGCGCGGAGCGGTCCGTCGTCGGCCGGACCGGGCTGCGGCCGGGCGGCTCGGCCGCTGCCGCCGGAGAGGCCCGGCGCTAGACTCCCGAGGGTGGGTGGAGCCGACGACGCGCGGGACGGGCCGGGCGCCTCGGGAGAGATGTCCGAGGCGGCCGCCCGTCTCGACCCGCACGCGATCCTCGACTCGGTCCCGGAGCCGCTCGGGCTCGTCGACCGAAAGGGGCGGGTCCTCGCGTTCAACGCGGCCGCCCGCCACGTCGTCCGCGTCGCCCGCGGGCAGCCGGTCTCGATCGGCGACGACCTCCTTTCCTTCATCTCGCCGCACAACCAGGAAGGGGTGAGGGGGAGCCTCGGGCGGGCCTTCGCGGGCGAGGCGCACTCGCACCGGACCGAGGCCCGGGGGCACCACTTCGAGACGGTCTACTCGCCCGTGCGCGGGGAGGACGGGGCGGTCGTCGCCGTCTCGATCCGCGTCGCCGACGTCACGGCGCGGGAGCACGCGGTCGCGGCGCTCACGGAGCTGAACGCCTCTCTCGAGCAGCGCGTGGCGGAGAGGACGAAGGAGATCCGCTCGATCCTCTCCTCGACCTACGACGGGTTCGCCCTCTTCGGCGAGGGGGGCCGGTTCGTCGAGGTCAACGGGGCGTACTGCCGGATGCTCGGCTACACGCGCGAGGAGCTCCTCGGGAAGTCGATCCACGAGATCGACGCCGTGCTGTCGCACGAGGAGATCGAGGCGCTCGCCGAGCGCCTCGCGCGCGTCGGGTCGCTCTCCTTCGAGACGCGGCACCGGCGGAAGGACGGCTCGCTCGTCGACGTCGAGACGACCGTGACCTGGGAGAAGCCCGGGGAAGGGCCCTCGTTCGCGTTCGTCCGCGACATCACGGCGCGGAAGGAGGCGGAGGCGATCCGCGACCGGCAGCTCGAGATCCTCGAGGCGCTCCCCGACTTCGTCGGGATGGCCGACGAGTCGGGCCGCCTCCTCTACCTCAACCCGCCGGGACGCCGCCTCCTCGGCCTCGAGCGGATCGACGGCCTCCGCGTCTCCGGGCTCCACCCGGACTGGTTCGCCGGGACGGTCCTGAAGGAGATCGGCCGGGTGGTCCGCGGGGGAAAGGTCTGGCGGGGCGAGTCGGTCTTCCGCGCGGCCGACGGACGCGAGGTCCCGGTCCGGCAGGTCGTCGTGCCGCACGTGAGGCCCGACGGGACGATCCCGTACTTCTCGACGATCGCGCGCGACGTCTCCGAGGAGCGGCAGGCCGCGGCGGAGCGCGAGGAGCGGGCCGCCGAGCTCTCCCGGCTGAACGCCGAGCTCGAGAGGGCGGCGCGCGCCAAGGACGCCTTCCTCGCGAGCATGAGCCACGAGCTCCGGACGCCGCTCACGGGGATCCTCGGCGCGACGGAGCTCCTCCGGACGGGCGTGCAGGGGCCTCTCACCGAAAGGCAGGCGCGGAGCCTCGGGTACGTCGAGGAGGCGGGCCGCCACCTCCTCGCCCTTCTCGCCGACCTCCTCGACCTCGCCAGGATCGGGGCCGAGCGCCTCTCCCTCTCGATCGACGCCTGCATGCTCGAGGAGCTCTGCGAGTCGGCCGTCGCCATGGTGCGGGCCGAGGCCCGGCGGAAGGGGATCGCGCTCACCCTCCATGCCCCGTCCGCCCCGGTCCGCTTCCTCGCCGACGGGAGGCGCGTGCGGCAGATGCTCGTGAACCTCCTCTCGAACGCCGTGAAGTTCACCCCCGCCGGCGGCTCGGTCGCGCTCGCCGCCGTGGCGGACGGCGAGAGGCAGGCCCTTCGGCTCGAGGTCCGGGACACCGGCCCGGGCATCGCCGCCGAGGACCTCCCGAAGCTCTTCCAGCCCTTCACCCAGCTCGACACGCGGCTCTCGCGCGAGCACGCGGGAACGGGCCTCGGCCTGGCGCTCGTGCGGAGCCTCGCCGAGCTCCACGGCGGGAGGGCCGAGGTCGAGAGCACGCCGGGGCACGGGAGCCTCTTCCGCGTCGTCCTCCCGTGGAACCGTCCGACGAGCCTCCCGGGCTCCGTGCGCCGCTCCGCCGTGGCGGGGGCCTTCCGAGGCAGGCCCGCGGGCGCTCCGCCGCCGCGCGCCCTGCTCGTCGAGGACGACGACGCGAACCGTACGATCCTCGGCGAGTTCCTCGCGATGCGCGGCTTCGACGTCGACGAGGCGGCGACGGGCCTGGAGGCGCTCGAGCTCGCCGCCGCCTCCGTCCACGACGTCGTCGTCCTCGACATCCAGCTCCCGGGGATGGACGGGCTCGAGGTCCTCGCGCGCCTCGAGGCGTGCCCGGGCGGCCGGCCGCCGGTCCTCGCGCTCACCGCCCTCGCGATGTCGGGAGACCGCGAGCGGATCCTGGCTGCCGGGGCCGACGCCTACCTCTCCAAGCCCGCGCCCCTCGCGGTCCTCGGGCGGGAGCTCGACCGGATCCTCGCGCTCGGGAGGGGGCGGCTCCCGTCCGGGCCGCCGAGGCCCCAGGAGGCCACGTGAAGCCGATGACCCTTCCGCTCCTCGCCGCCCTCTCGCTCCCTCTCGCCGCTCCCGGCGCGCCGCCGGCCCTCGCCGAGGTCCGCCGCGGGATGGCGATACCCTCCACGGACGAGGTCCGCGGTCAGCTCGACGGCGTCGGCTTCCCGACGACGGCCGCGCAGATGCAGAGGGTCTGGGAGCTCTCCGCGGAGCCGCCGGCGCCCGAGCGGCTCGGCGAGGCGCCGGCCCCGGGCGTCGCCGGGGCGATCGGGCCGCACGACGACGTCCTGTACGCGGGCCGCGTCTACCGCGGGACGTTCCCGCTCGTCACCGCGAGGACGGTCGTCCTCGTCGGCGTCTTCCACCGCTTCCGGAAGTTCGACGCGAGGGACCTTCTCGTCTTCGACACGTACCGGGCCTGGCGGACGCCGGACGGCGAGGTCCCCGTCTCGCCGCTCCGCGCGGAGGTCCTCGCGCGCCTCCCGAAGGGGGACTTCGTCGCCGACGCGGCGATGCACGACTCCGAGCACTCGCTCGAGACGATCGTCCAGTGGCTCCGGCACGCGAGGAAGGACGTCGAGGTCCTCCCGATCCTCGTCCCGGAGATGTCGTGGGCGCGCCTGACGGAGCTCGGCGACCGGCTCGGCGAGGCGCTCGCCGCGGCCGCGAAGGCGCGCGGCCTCGTCCTCGGGCGCGACCTCGCCGTCGTCGTCTCCTCCGACGCGGTCCACTACGGGGGCGACTTCCGGCACGTCCCGTTCGGCGAGGGCGGCATCGACGCCTACGGCAAGGCCGTCGCCCGCGACGTCGGGATTCTGAAGGCGCTCGGCGGGCCTCTCGAGGCGTCGAGGGCGAAGGGGTTCTACGAGACCTGCGTGAACCCCGAGAGGCCGGCCGACTACAGGGTGACCTGGTGCGGGCGCTACTCGGTGCCGCTCGGTCTCGTGACGCTCGCGCGGCTCGGGAAGGAGCTCGGCGTGCCGCTCGAGGCGAGGCCGCTCGCGTACGCGACGTCCGTCGGCGCCCCGGAGCTCGCCGTCCGCGGGGACGGCCTCGGCGAGACCGCCCCCGCGAACCTCTACCACTTCGTCGGCTATCCCTCGCTCGCGGTCGTGCCCGTCGCCGTAAAGTAGAAAATCAAGACCTGACCCCAGGCTCCACGGCGTCGGCGAGGAGCGCCGTGAAGTGGACGACGGGGGTGTCGAAGCGGGTCCCGAAGCGCCGGTTCACGGCGTCGCGGCGGCTCGCGAGGTTCCGCGCGCAGCGCGTGCAGGCGGTCGCGACGACGTCCGCGCCGATCTGCGCCGCGCTCCGGTGGAGGCGCACGTGGAGCGACGTCGCCGTCTCCTCGCTCGCCTCGGCGGCCCGGCCGCCGCAGCAGTG